>JAYTTO010000364.1:0-4048 GCA_043744975.1 Betaproteobacteria bacterium
TGACCTCGGCACGCACCTGCCCCTTCAGCGCGTCGAGTTCGGCAGCGAACTCGGCCAGTTCCTCCGCCGTGATCGAGCCGCTGGTGTCGAGCACGGCGATCAGCCGCAGCGAACCGGTGGCGAGCCGCGGCAGGATGGCCGCGCCTTCGCGCCGCGCACCGCGAGCGTAGCTGTGATCCTCGCGCGCGATCGACGACAGATGCCGCGCCAGCAACGCCCGCCACGGGAGCGTCGGCTCGATGATGCCGTCGAGCGCCCGCAGCCACGATTTGCCGAGCCGCCCCGCCTCACGCGCCGCCTGCGCCGCGGTGGCCACGCGGCTCTTCCATTGCTGTTCGAGCGCCATCGCCGCGGCCTCGCTCAGCGTCGGCACCGATTGGCGTGACCCCGGCCGATGCTTGCGTGCGGCATTGCCGGCGTCGTTCCAGCTATCGTCCGCGTCCGCCGCGACGCCTTCGGCCGGCGACCCCGCCGACTCGCTGACCGCCGCACGCGCCGCCGCTGCCGCGAGCCGTTGCTCGCCGAGCTGGCCGATCAGGCCATCGCCGAAGTCCGCCACGCCGGACGGATGACGATCGAAGGTCTGCTCGATCGTGTCGCCGGGAATGAGCGGATAGATTTCCTCCGCGCTCAGGCCGCGGAATGCAGGATTCGCCAGCGCCGCGGGCGGCAACGCGACGCCGTCATCGGCGAGCATCAGGTTGACCGCGTGATCACAGGCGACGTCCCAGCGGCGGCGCACGCGATGCGCCCGCCGTGCGAAGTGGCCGAGCGCGCAGTGCAATGCCTCGTGGGCAAGCGCGAACTGGGTCTCGGCGAAGCTCAGGCCATCGATGAACGCGGGGTTGAACCAGAACGCCCGTGCGTCGGTGGCGACGGTGTCGCACACATCGGGCGAAGCCGCCTGCAGCGGCAGATGCAACGCCAGCGAACCGATGAACGGCCGGTCGAGCACCAACCGGGCGCGCGCCGCCGAGAGCTTGGTCAGCACCCGCATCAGCGACGCTTCCATCTCGCTATCGTTCGAACCGCAGCAGTTCGCCAATGCTGTCGGCCCAGCCCTGGAATTCCGGCAGGTCGATCAGCGGCTGCGCGATGGAGCGCTGCATGTCGGTGACCAGCATCACGCCCATCTCCCGCTGCGGAAAGCGTTGGGCGTAGCGCAGGATGTTGCCGCAGATGCGCCGCGCGTCGGCTTCGGCACCGGCCCGCACCGCGCGGCGCACCAGCGCAGCGGCCACGCCGTATTGCAAATCGATCGCCTCGGGCATGGCTTCGGGCTCACCGCGCAGGATCGCGTCGATGTCCGGCAGTTGCCGCATGTGGTCGAGGAAGGCCTTGAGCTCGACGCCGGCCGCGCGCCCGACGCACGCCTGCAACGCGTCGAGCAGCAGCTCGGGACGGTCGGCAAACTTGTGCAGCGCGCGGTGCGCGAACACCCAGGTGCGCGGCGACGGGAACGCGATCGGGTTGCGCGCGGCGTCGAAATCGAACAGCAGCTCCGGCCGGAACCGCAGGAAGGCGATCACCCGCGCATCGACCCCGGCGCCATGCGCCCAGACGACCCAGTCATCGAGATGCGCATCGACGTCGTAGTGGGTGAGCCGGTTGGCGAGCGGCGCGGGCATCGCATAGGTGACGCCGCGATCGCCCTGGCGGTTGCCGGCGGCGATGACGGCCCAGTCGTCGGGCAGGCGGTAGTCGCCGAGCCGGCGATCGAGGATGAGCTGATAGGCGGCGGCGGTGACGGTCGGCGGCGCGGCGTTGATCTCGTCCAGGAACAGGATGCCGCGCGAGCCGTGACGCGTGGCATCCGGCAGCATGGCCGGCACCGACCACTCGACCCGGTCATCGACGCGGAACGGAATACCCCGCAGATCGGTGGGTTCGAGCTGCGACAGCCGCAGGTCGATCAGCGCCGCCCCGTTGCGCACGGCGACGTCGGCGACGATCTCGCTCTTGCCCACGCCGGGCGGCCCCCACAGCATCACCGGCGTGTGCTGCCCGGTCGCGCTGGCGGCGAATTCGCGATCGAGGATGGCGCTGATGTGGCTCGGTCTCATGGCGGCTGGGACGATGGCCCCTGGGCTGGTCTTCGGATCGAGTGTACTCGACGCAAACCGCGCGTCATCGACGGCCCGGATGCGCGGCCAGGTATCCCGACCACGGCCGAATCTGCTAACGTCGGCGGATGATTCCTGCGCCCGACGCCATCCGGTTCTGCAGCAATTGCGGCGCGGCCGTGACGCAACGCGTACCCGAGGGCGACACCTACACCCGCTACGTCTGCGATAGCTGCAGCAGCATCCACTACCAGAACCCGAAGATGGTGGTGGGCTGCATCCCGGAGTGGGAAGACCGCATCCTGCTCTGCCGCCGCGCCATCGAGCCGCGCCACGGCCTCTGGACCGTCCCGGCCGGCTTCATGGAGAACGGCGAGACCACCGCCGAAGGCGCCGCCCGCGAAACCCTGGAAGAAGCCAACGCCCGGGTCGAGATCATCGGCTGCTATGCGATGTTCAACATCCCGCACATCAATCAGGTCTACATCCTGTTCCGCGCCCGCCTGCTCGATCTCGACTTTCATCCCGGCGCCGAATCGCTCGAAACCGAACTGGTGAGCGAGGCCGACGTGCCCTGGGATCGGCTGGCCTTCCAGACCGTCCGCAACACCCTGCGGCACTACTTCACCGACAAGCGCGCCGGCCATTTCGGTTTCCACATGGGCACCATCGAGCCCATGCCCCCGCGCCCCCGATAGCCCGGGAAGTCCCCGAATGGGGATTGCTGCGCCGCGATAGGTGCAGCTACACTCATATCCGTCACCATCCACTTTCGGAGAGTCGTCCATGGATCAAGCGCCCACCACCAAGGGCTGCACCTGCTTTCGCGTGCGCAAGCTGGCTCGCGCCGTGTCCCGCCTCTACGACCAGCAGCTCGCCGCCACCGGCCTGAAGACCTCGCAGTTTTCGATGCTGCGGACCATCGCCCATGAGGCCAAGACCATCCAGAACCTCGCCGCCGCATTGGGAATGGAGCGCACCACTCTCACCCGCAACCTGCGGCCGCTCTCCACCGCCGGCTGGATCGCGGTGGTGCCCGGCCCCGACGCCCGCCAGCGCATCGTCTCGATCACCCCGGCCGGCCGGACCATGATCGACCACGCCCGCGACGCCTGGCGCGCCGCGCAGCGCCAGATCGAGGAAACCCTCGGCGAGGAAACCGTGCTGCAACTGCACGCCCAGGTCGACCTGGTCATGGCCAAGCTGACGCCGCTGCTGGAAGAGGTCTGAGGTGGAGGCTACCAGAGCCCGCAACTACTGGCCGGTCATGCTGGCCGCGGCCGCCATCCTGCTGATCACCACCGGTTCACGGCTGTCGATGGGCCTGTTCATCTCGCCGATCAACACGTCGTCGGGGGTCGGCATCGTCGGCATCAGCCTGGCACTCGCGATCGGCCAGTTCGTGTGGGGCGTGAGCCAGGCAGGATTGGGTGCCGTTGCCGACAAGTACGGATCGGCGCGAGTCATCATCGCGGGGGGTGTCCTGCTCGCCATCGGCACCGCGCTCACGCCGTTCATGCAGAACCAGTTCGGCCTGATGCTCACCATGGGCATCCTGAGCGCCGCCGGTGCCGGCGCCGGGAGCTTCTCGGTCCTGATCGGCTCCGTGGCGCGGCGCTTACCCGCCGACCAGCGCTCGTTCGCGGCCGGCTTCATCAACGCCGGCGGGTCGTTCGGCCAGTTTGTCTTCGCCCCGCTGATGCAGTTCATCATCGGCATGGCGGGCTGGGTTACGGCGATGCTGACACTGGCCGCTTCGGCACTGCTGACCATTCCCTTGACGTGGCCACTGCGTCGATCGGCCGAAGCACCCGCACCACCCGTGAACCCGTCAGCGCCCGCCGAGATCGGCCTCGGCGCCCAGGTCCGCGAGGCGTTCCGAAATTCCAGCTACCTGTTGCTGCACGCCGGCTTCTTCACCTGCGGCTTCCACATCGCCTTCCTGGTGACCCACCTGCCCGGCGAAGTGCAGTTGTGCGGCCTGG
>JAYTTO010000365.1:0-11060 GCA_043744975.1 Betaproteobacteria bacterium
TAGTGCGGCAACCCGTGCGAAAGTAGGTCACCGCAAGGCTCCCCATGCAGTCTCGACCGAGACGCAGTTTAACGCCCCTTCTCTTACCCTGATCTGCGGGGAGGGAAGGGGGGTGGTGCCTTGCACAATGCAAGGTTGTTGGCTTCTTGTCGATTTCCTGTTGCTGTTGTTGTTCCGCGGTTTTCCCCGGGCAAATTCGCTGGTGCGGCGGCCTTGTTTATACTGGCCAGACGGTGCACGTCCGTCGCCGGTCCGGGCGGTGGGGCAATGTTTGGGCAGCCCGGAAAAACGGCCCATTCGCAGTAGTGGAAGGACAGTCGGATCCCGCAGTGCTGCATCGCCATCGGAGCGCTTCAAATATGGACATGAGGTGTGCTGGCGGATTCCATTTATGGCACTGATTTGATATCATTTTCGTCTTGTTACATGAAATGGGCTGCGGCCCATTTTTTATTTCAACCAGACCCGAATGGACATTGAAAATCTTGTTCGATCGACCCTGTCGCAGCAAGGCTACGAGTTCGTAGCACTGGAGCTGGTCGGGCGGCCGCGTGTGTTGCGCATCTTCATGGACAAGCCCGATGGCATGACGGTGGATGACTGCGCTTCCATGAGCCATCTGCTCGGCCGTGTTTTTGAGGTCGAAGGCGTGGACTACGATCAATTGGAGGTGTCGTCCCCCGGTCTCGACAGGCCGTTGCGGACACCTGAGGATTTCGTGCGCTTCGAGGGTTCCAGAGCGGCGATCGCGTTGCGGGTCCCGTTGAATGGCAGGAAGCGGTTCACCGGCATTTTGCGGGGTCTGAACGCCGACCAGTTGGCACTGGAGGTGGACGGGACGACGGTGGCGCTGAAACTGGGCGACATCGACAAAGCCCGCCTGGTGCCGGAGCTTTGAACGGGAGGTTGGCATGAGCAGAGAGATCTTGTTGCTGGTTGACGCACTCGCCAGGGAAAAGAATGTCGACAAGGACACGGTGTTCGGCGCGCTCGAAGTCGCGCTCGCCTCGGCGACCAAGAAGCGCTTCAAGGAAGAGTCAGACGTCCGCGTCGAGATTGATCGCGAGACGGGCGACTACTCGGCGTTCCGGCGTTGGCTGTTGGTCCCCGAGGAAGAGTTTACGGATTCGGGCATCCACATGCTGATTGAGGAAGTGGAGGCCGAGCATCCCGAAATGAAACTGGGCGATTTCGTGGAAGAGCCGCTTGAGGCAGTCGAATTCGGACGCATCGGCGCGCAGACGGCAAAGCAGGTCATCCTGCAGAAAATCCGCGACGCCGAGCGGGAACAGATCCTCAACGATTTCCTGGAACGTAAGGAGCATCTCATCACCGGGGCGATCAAGCGCATGGAGCGCGGCAACGCGATCATCGAATCCGGCCGGCTCGAGGCTGTTCTCCCGCGCGAGCAGATGATTCCGAAGGAGAACCTCCGGGTCGGCGACCGCGTCCGCGCTTATCTGTTGAAGATCGACCGCGGCGCCCGTGGCCCGCAGCTGATCCTCTCGCGCATCGCGCCGGAATTCCTGGTGAAGCTGTTTGAGCTTGAGGTGCCGGAGATCGAGGAAGGTCTGCTCGAGATCAAGGCCGCGGCGCGAGATCCGGGCTCCCGCGCCAAGATCGCCGTGAAGTCCAACGACCAGCGCATCGATCCGATCGGCACCTGCGTCGGCATGCGCGGCTCGCGCGTACAGGCCGTCACTCAGGAACTCGCCGGTGAGCGCGTCGACATCGTGCTGTGGTCGCAGGACCCGGCGCAGTTTGTCATCAACGCGCTTATGCCGGCGGAGGTCAGCAGCATCGTGGTGGACGAGGAAGCCCACAGCATGGACATCGTGGTCGAGGAGGACAATCTCGCGCAGGCGATCGGCCGCAGTGGCCAGAACGTCCGGCTCGCGAGCGAACTCTCCGGCTGGCAACTCAACATGATGACCGAGACCGAGTCGTCCGAGAAGCACCAGAGCGAGGTCGAGACCATCAAGGCGCTCTTCATCGAAAAGCTGGACGTCGACGAGGAAATGGCCGAGATCCTGGTGCAGGAGGGGTTCAACAGTCTCGAGGAGGTGGCGTATGTGCCGCTCAACGAGATGCTCGAGATCGAGGCCTTCGACGAGGAGACGGTCAACGAACTGCGCAGCCGGGCGCGCAATTCGCTGCTGAACCAGGCCATCGCTGGCGAGGAACAGGTCGAGAGTGTCGCGCAGGATCTCCTGTCGCTTGATGGCATGGACGACCACACCGCGCGGGCGCTGGCGGCGAAGGGTGTCCGTACGCAGGACGACCTTGCCGATCTGGCCGTCGATGACTTGACCGAGATGACCGGGATGGATGTCGAGCGCGCCAAGCAGCTCATCATGACCGCCCGCGCGCCCTGGTTCGCCTGACCCTATCCGGAGTGCTCCTGCCATGCCGCAAATGACCGTCGCGCAGTTCGCCGCCGAACTCAAGCTTGAACCGGTACGGCTGCTCGAGCAGCTCAAGGCCGCCGGCGTCGACAAGGGCCGGGGTGAAGACAGCCTCACCGAAGCCGACAAGGTGCAATTACTCGACTATCTGCACCGTGTGCACGGCGCAGCCGAGGCCAAGAAAAAGGTCACCCTGACGCGGCGGCAGACCACCGAAATCAAGCAGGCTGATGGTGCCGGCCGTTCGCGCACGATCCAGGTCGAAGTGCGCAAGAAACGCGTCTTCATCAAGCGCGACCCCGCTCTCGGACCGGAAATAGAAGGTGAGGCAGGCACAGTTGCGGCGCCCATTCCGGTGCCGGCACCCGTCGCCGCACCCGCCCAAGTGGCCGAGCCTGAACCGGTGGCCACCCCGGCACCGGCGCTGGCCCCTGAGTCTGTTGCCGAGGCACCTGCAGCACCGGCGACCGCGACGGCCGCTGCCGCCGCCGAGGTAGCACCGGCCCCTGCCGTCGTCGAGGTAGCACCGGCCGCTGCCGCCGCCGAGGTGGCACCGGCCTATGCCGGACCGATCGACGCTGCACAGATGGCGCTGCGGGAATCCGAAGCCCGCAGGCACGCTGCGTTGCGCGAGCGTCAGGCAGAGGACGTCCGGTCTAATCTCGAGCGCGCCCGCAAGCGCAAGGACGGCGTAGAGGTTCCCGCGACCCCGGTCAAGGTCGAGGCGCCTGCCGCGACTCCGGCGGTCGCACCCGCTCCCCCGGTCGCCGCCGTGGTGAAGCCTGCGGCACCCGGCGCGAGCGCGGGGACGCTGCACCGCCCCGCCGTCAAACCTGCCGATGCCACCAAGAAGCCGGTCAAGAAGGCCGGGCGCGAATCGACCTGGAAGGACGACAACGCCCGCCGCCGAACAGGCATCAAGACCCGCGGCGATGCGAACCGTGGTTCCGACGGCTGGCGAGCACGCAAGGATCACGGCAAATCCGGACACGGCGGCGAGTCGGGAGCGCATCAGTTCTCGCTGCCGACCGAACCGATAATCAAGGAAGTCCACATTCCCGAGACGATCACCGTGGCGACCCTGGCCCAGAAGATGTCGGTGAAGGCGGCTGAGGTCATCAAGGCGCTCATGAAGATGGGTAGCATGGTGACGATCAATCAGGTGATCGATCAGGACACTGCGATGATCCTCGTCGAGGAGATGGGGCACGTCGGGAAGCGCTCGAAGCTGGATGATCCCGAGTCGTACCTGAGCGCATCCGAAGCGCGTCCCGACGTCGCCGCGGAGCACCGTGCTCCGGTGGTCACCGTGATGGGTCACGTCGACCATGGCAAAACATCGCTGCTCGACCACATCCGCCGCACGCGCGTCGCCAGCGGTGAAGCGGGCGGCATCACCCAGCATATCGGCGCGTACCACGTCCAGACCGGGCGCGGCTCGGTCACGTTCCTGGATACGCCCGGCCACGAAGCGTTCACGGCGATGCGCGCACGCGGTGCGCGCGTCACCGACATCGTCATTCTCGTCGTCGCGGCCGACGACGGCGTGATGCCGCAGACCATCGAAGCCATCAATCACGCCAAGGCCGCGAAGGTGCCGATCGTGGTGGCCGTCAACAAGATCGACAAGCCTGAGGCTAACCCGGAGCGGGTCCGTCAGGAACTGGTCGCGCAGGGCGTCGTGCCCGATGACTGGGGCGGCGACACGATGTTTGTCGAAGTCTCGGCGAAAGACGGGCAGGGCATCGACCAGTTGCTCGAGAGTGTGCTGCTGCAGGCCGAGGTTCTCGAGCTCAAGGCTGCGAAGAACGTGCCGGCGCGCGGCATCGTGATCGAGTCTCGCCTGGACAAGGGACGCGGGCCGGTGGCCAGCATCCTGGTGCAGGCCGGCACCTTGAAGCGCGGTGACATGGTGCTCGCCGGCGCGGTGTTCGGCCGCGTCCGCGCGTTGCTCGACGAAGCCGGTCACCAGATCCAGGAAGCGGGACCGTCGATTCCGGTGGAAGTGCTGGGTCTGTCGGAAGTGCCGCTGGCCGGCGAGGAGGTTCTCGTCGTTGCCGATGAGCGCAAGGCGCGCGAGATCGCGTTATTTCGCCAGGGCAAGTACCGCGACGTTAAGCTCGCCAAGCAGCAGGCGATCAAACTCGACAACATGTTCGACCAGTTCGCGGCGGGCAACAAATCGCTTGCACTCATCATCAAGGCCGACGTGCAAGGCTCCTACGAAGCCCTGGCGCATGCCCTGGAGAAGCTCTCGACTGCTGAAGTCCGGGTCAACATCGTGCACAGCGGCGTCGGCGCCATCACCGAATCCGACATCAATCTGGCCCTTGCCTCGAATGCCGTCGTGATCGGTTTCAACGCCCGGGCCGATGCGACCGCCAAGAAGCTGGTGGCCGCGCACGGTATCGATCTGCGCTACTACAACGTCATCTACGACGCGGTCGACGAGGTCAAGCTGGCCCTGTCGGGCATGCTCTCGCCAGAGCGCAAGGAGCAGATCACCGGCCTGGTCGACATCCGCCAGGTGTTCAAGATCTCGAAGATCGGCACGGTGGCCGGCTGCTACGTTCTCGAAGGCTTGGTCAAGCGCAATTCCATGATCCGCCTGCTGCGCAGCAACGTCGTCATCCACACCGGCGAGCTCGACTCGCTCAAGCGCTTCAAGGACGACGTCCGCGAGGTCAAGGCCGGGTTCGAATGCGGCCTGTCGGTCCGCAATTTCGACGATCTTCAGGTCGGCGACCAGCTCGAGAGCTACGAGGTGGTGGAGATCGCCCGCTCGCTATGATGTCCGCCCACAGCGGCACCGCCGCCGGCACCTGATGGCCAGATCGGGGCCTCGTGCGTCGCGTCTCGCCGGACAGATCCAGCGTGAACTGGCCGGGTTGATCCGCACCGAGATCAAGGATCCGCGCGTGGGGATGGTCACGATCACCGACATCGAACTAAGCGCCGATCAGTCGCATGCGAAGGTTTTCTTCACCTGCCTGCAAAGTGCGGATGCCGAGATGACGCGCGCAACGCTGGCGCGCAGCTCGGGCTTCCTGCGCACGCGACTCGCCCAGGCCCTGTTCACCCGCACGGTTCCGGAACTGCATTTCGCCTTCGACGAATCGGTCGAGCGCGGCATGCGCCTGTCGTCGCTGATCGACGCGGCCGTCGCGTCCGACCCCGGCAGCACCGACTAGCATCCCGCGGTGGCGCAAGCTCGAGCCTCGCACGTACCGAAGCGGCGGGTCGATGGCCTCCTGCTGGTCGACAAGCCGGTCGGTCCAAGTTCAAACGGCGTTCTGCAGCACGTGAAGCGCATCTACGGCGCCGCCAAGGCCGGTCATGGCGGCACGCTCGATCCTCTCGCCTCCGGGCTGCTGCTGGTCGCTTTCGGCGAGGCCACCAAGTTCTCCGGCTGGCTGCTGTCCAGCGACAAGAGCTACACCGGATCCATCCGGCTCGGCGTGACGACCGCGAGCGGCGACGCCGAGGGCGAGGTACTGGCGACCCAACCGGTGCCCGAAGGACTGCCCGAACTTGCCGCGCTGGCAGCCGCATTCGTCGGCGATATTGTCCAGGTCCCGCCGCGCTACAGCGCGATCAAGGTCGACGGCAGGCCGCTCTACGAGCATGCCAGGGCGGGGCTGACCACGGCGGTGCCTTCACGCACGGTGCGTATCGGCAGCCTGCACCTGCGCCGTGCCAGCGCCGATCTGATCGACTTTCATGTCGAGTGCGGGTCGGGGACCTACGTCCGGACGCTGGCCCAGGACATCGGCATCGCCATCGGGTGCGGGGCGCACCTCGCATCGCTGCGGCGTCTCGCATCCGGTCCGTTCCGGGTCGATGCCGGGGCGACACCGGACGCCCTGGCGGCCATGACCGCCGGCGAGCGCGATCAGCGCCTGTTGCCCCCGGACGCGGCGTTGTACACGCTGCCTGCAGTCACGCTGGATGTGGGCCAGGCCGCGGCGCTGGTCCAGGGCCGCCGGGTTCTCGATCCGCTCGGCCTGCCTCACGGAAAAGCAAAGGCTTACGGCCCCGATGGCCGACTGCTCGGGGTTGTAGATGTGGGTGCCGACGGCACCATCGAGGCGGTTCGGTTGATGGCGACGGGGGAATCCGCCGACGGGTCCGGGCACCATGCCTAACTCGCTCAATTGGCTTGGATTAATGGCCGGCTTGCGTTTACAATGCGCGCCTTTCGCAAGGGAGTGATGGCACCGATGTCTGTTTCCGTGGCGCAAAAAGCGCAGATCGTTCAAGACTACCAGCGAGCCGCCGCTGACACCGGGTCACCGGAAGTGCAAGTTGCGCTGCTCACCGCGCGCATCAATGGGCTCACCGATCATTTCAAGAAGAACACCAAGGATCACCATTCGCGCCGTGGCCTGTTGCGCATGGTCAGCCGGCGCAAGAAGTTGCTCGACTACCTGCGGTCGCACAATGCGGACGGATACCGCAAGCTGATTGAGCGTCTCGGTCTGCGCAAGTAAGTTCCGCACGTCAGTGCGGTCGTCCTCTCCCGCGGACGACCGCTTCCATTCTGTTCAACCCGGACGCCATTGCCGTTGCGGCATAGGCATCGGTCTATGGGGAGCCGCCACGTTGGTGCGCGGCCGTCTCCGGTGAGCGTCCTCTGCCGCGAAGGATGCACACCTTGAGCATCGTCAAAAAAACCCTCCAGTACGGCGCCCATCAGCTCACCCTCGAGACCGGCGAGATCGCCCGTCAAGCCGGGGGCGCCGTCCTCGTCAGCCTCGATGACACGGTCGTGCTGGTCACGGTCGTCGCCAGGAAGGACGCCACGCCGGGCCAGGATTTCTTCCCGCTCACCGTCGACTACCAGGAACGCACCTATGCCGCCGGCAAGATCCCGGGCGGCTTCTTCAAGCGTGAAGGCCGCCCGTCCGAGAAGGAAATTCTCACCTGCCGGCTGATCGATCGCCCGGTGCGACCGCTGTTCCCGGAGGGCTTCTACAACGAAGTCCAGATCATCGCGACCGTCATGTCGTCGAACAGCGAAGTCGACTCCGACATCCCGGCGATGATCGGCGCCTCGGCGGCGCTGGCGATCTCCGGCGTCCCGTTCAACGGGCCGATCGGCGCGGCCCGCGTCGGTTACCGCGACGGCCAGTACATCCTCAACCCGACCGCGGCCGATCTCCTGACCTCGCAGCTCAACCTGGTCGTCGCCGGCACCGCGCAGGCGGTGCTGATGGTCGAGTCCGAAGCCCGGGAACTCTCCGAGGACGTCATGCTCGGCGCCGTGGTGTTCGGTCACACGCAGATGCAGGCGGTGATCGAGGCCATCAACGACATGGTCGAGGAAGCCGGCAAGCCGTTGTGGGACTGGGCCCCGCCCGCCCGCGACGAAGCGCTGGTCGCCTACATCACCACCGCCGTCGAAGCCGACCTGCGCGCCGCCTACGGCATCAAGCAGAAGGGCACGCGTTCGCAGCGGGTCGACGAGATCCGCAAGCGTCTGGTCGCCGATGTCGCCGCCAATACCTCGCTCAGCACCGACGAGCGCACCGTGAAGAACCTGTTCGGCGATCTCGAAGCGCGCATCGTCCGCACCCAGGTGCTCGACGGCGAACCGCGCATCGACGGCCGCGACACCCGCACCATCCGGCCGATCAGCATCCGCACCGGCGTGCTGCCGCGTGCGCACGGCTCGGCGCTGTTCACCCGCGGCGAGACCCAGGCGCTGGTGGTTGCGACCCTCGGCACTGCGCGCGACGAGCAGATCATCGACGCGCTCCAGGGCGGATACCGCGACCGCTTCATGCTCCACTACAACATGCCGCCCTATGCGACCGGCGAAACCGGCCGGGTCGGCACGCCGAAGCGCCGCGAGATCGGTCATGGCCGGCTTGCCAAGCGTGCGCTGATCGCCGTGCTGCCGACGCCCGAGGAGTTCGCCTACTCGTTTCGGGTTGTGTCCGAGATCACCGAATCCAATGGTTCCAGCTCGATGGCGTCGGTCTGCGGCGGCTGTCTCGCCATGATGGACGCCGGCGTGCCGATGAAGGCGCACGTCGCCGGTGTCGCGATGGGCCTGATCAAGGAAGGTAACCGCTTCGCCGTGCTGTCCGACATCCTGGGAGACGAGGATCATTTGGGCGACATGGACTTCAAGGTCGCCGGTTCCGAGCAAGGCATCACCGCCCTGCAGATGGACATCAAGATCCAGGGCATCACCAAGGAGATCATGCACGTCGCGCTGCTGCAGGCCCGCGAAGGCCGGCTGCACATCCTCGGCTTCATGAAGAACGCGCTCAACGCGCCGCGCCAGGAACTCTCCGATTTCGCGCCGCGCATGATCACCATGAAGATCAAACCGGACAAGATCCGCGACGTGATCGGCAAGGGCGGCGCGGTGATCCGCGCGATCACCGAAGAAACCGGCACCACCATCGACATCCAGGACGACGGCACCGTGATCATCGCGTGCGTCTCGTCCGAGGGCGGTGAGGCTGCCAAGCGCCGCATCGAGGAGATCACGGCGGAAGTCGAAGTCGGCCGCGTCTACGACGGCACGGTGCTCAAGCTGCTCGACTTCGGTGCCATCGTGAGCGTGCTGCCGGGCAAGGATGGCCTGCTGCACATCTCGCAGATCGCCAACGAACGCGTCAACAGCGTGGCCGATCATCTCAAGGAAGGCCAGGCGGTCCGCGTCAAGGTGCTCGAGGCCGACGACAAAGGCCGTCTGCGCCTGTCGATGAAGGCACTGCTCGAAGACCAGGCGCCTCCGGCCTGACGCTGTGGCAGGCGGCGCTCTACACCGAGCGCCGACCAACAAAAAGCCCACCGCACGCGGTGGGCTTTTTGTTGGCTACCGGCTGCGGCGAGCCCGTTGCCGGGTTCGCCGCAGCCGCAGTCGATCAGTGAACCGCGGCCGCAGCGACCGTCTCGACCACCATCTGCGTGAACGGCGGCACGTATGCCTGGAGCGTGACCACCAGGCCCACCAGCGAGGCAAGCACGATGCTGTGCCAGAAGACATAGCGCAGGATCTCGCCCTCGTGGCCATACCAGCGCGTGGCGGTGGACGCCACCACGATGCTCTGCGCGTCGATCATCTTGCCCATCACGCCACCGGAGCTGTTGGCCGCGGCCATCAGCACCGGGTTAATGTTGAGCTGTTCCGCGGTGATGCGTTGCAGGCCGCCGAAGAGCACGTTCGACGCCGTGTCGGATCCGGTGAGCGCCACGCCGAGCCAGCCCAGCATGGTCCCGAAGAACGGATAGAACATCCCGGTGTGCGCGAACGCGAGGCCGAGCGTCGCGTCCGTACCCGAGTAACGCGTCACGAATCCCAGCGCGAGCATGGCCGCGATCGTGAGCAGCGAGAACCGGATCAGAACGATCGTCTCCCAGTACTTTCGTAGCAGCGAGCCGGGGCCGTAACCCATGAACAGACCGGCCAGGATTGCGGCGATGAAGATGCCGGAGCCGGTGGCCGAGAGCCAGTTCACCGAAAACACGGCCTTCTCCTTGGACGGTTTGACAACGACGGGCGGCGCCTTTTCCACCAGTTCATTCAGGCCCGCCATCTTGAAGTCGATCTTGGTCACGCCGTTCCACGCGAGCGGGACCTTGGTCTCCTTCTTCTTACCGTCCACCATCTCGACCGTCGTGGTCTCGCCGTTGAGGATCCCCTTGACCGTCGGGAAGCCCCACGCGAACACCAGCGCCGTCAGGATCAGCCATGGAATCCACGCCCGGACGACGAGGCTGGACGAATGCTTGGTGTAGCCGCCCACGACCACCGGGGCAGCCGCCTCGGCGCTATCGTCGTGGCCCCTGAGCGCGGTGGTGTGCCAGATCTCCTTCGGCTTCCAGAACTTGAGGAAGATGGTCAGCGTGAACAGGCAGATCATGGCGGCGCCGACGTCGACCAGCATCGGACCGTGATAGTTGGAGATCAGGTACTGCGGAACCGCGAAGCTGACACCGGTAACGATGATCGCGGGCAACACGCCCTTGACGCCCTTCCAGCCCGAGAACGCCCACACCAGCCAGAGCGGGACCAGCACCGAGAAGAACGGCAACTGGCGTCCGACCATCGCCGACAGCGCCATCTCGTCGAGCCCGGTGACCTTGGCCAGGGTGATGATCGGCGTGCCCAGGGCGCCATAGGCCACCGGCGCGGTATTGGCGATCAGCGACAGGCCGGAGGCGGCCAGCGGCGAGAAGCCCAGCCCGATGAGCAGGGCACCGGTGACGGCGACCGGGGTACCGAAGCCGGCGGCGCCCTCGAAGAACGCGCCGAAGGCGAAGGCGATCAGCAGCAGTTGCAGGCGGCGGTCGTTGGTGATGTTGGCGAGGCTGTCCTGCAGGATCTGGAAGTAGCCCTTGTCCTTGGTGAGCTGGTACAGAAAGATGATGTTGAGCACGATCCAGCCGATCGGCAGCAGGCCGAACAGGCCGCCGTTGACCGCGGCCATGCCGGCCATCGGCGCCGGCATGCCGTAGATCACGACGGCCACCAGCAGGGAGCTCACCAGGCCGGCGATCGCGGCGACGTGCGCCGACAGCCGGAGAAATGCCAGACCGCCGAGCATCACGATCACGGGGATCGCGGCGCATATCGTCGAGAGGACGATACTGTTGAGCGGATCGTAGACTTGCGTCCAGACCATGATGAAGACCCCC
>JAYTTO010000366.1:0-10212 GCA_043744975.1 Betaproteobacteria bacterium
CTCCGCAACGCCCTGGCAGCGCTCCTTGTATCCGACCGTCTACCAGCCGAAGATCGAAGTCATCCACGAAGGGGTCGACGTCGATCATGTCCGGCCCGACGCCGCCGCGTCGCTGACGCTTCCCGACGGCACCGTGCTGCGCGCCGGCGACAAGGTGGTGACCTACGTCGCGCGCAATCTCGAGCCTTATCGGGGTTTCCATATCTTCATCCGCGCGGTGAAGAAGCTGCTGGAGCGGGTGCCGGATTGCCATGTGGTACTGGTTGGCGGTGACCGCGTCAGCTACGGCCGCAAGCCCAAGGACGCACCGCACTGGCGCGCGAAGATGCTCGCCGAGGTCCCGCTCGATCTCACGCGCGTGCATTTCCTCGGCTGGGTGCCGTTCGAAACGTACCGGCGCGTGGTCCAGGTGTCGGCCGCGCATGTCTATCTCACGTACCCGTTCGTTCTGTCATGGTCACTGCTGGAGACCATGTCGGCCGAATGCCTGCTCATCGCCTCAGACACCGCGCCGGTCAGGGAGGTGATCGAGGATGGCCGCAACGGTCTTCTCGTCGATTTCTTCGACATCGACGGCATTGTCGAACGCGTTGCCGAGGCACTGGAACACCCTGACCGCTTCATGCACCTGCGCAGGGCGGCGCGCGGTACCGTCAAGCGGGACTTTGCCGTGGCCGATTCCCTCAAGCGCTACCGCAAGCTGCTGGGTCTCAAGAGCTCCTGACGGAGATTTCGCCGGACGATCGGGCGATCAATGTGCGGGTGCGCCGTTTTGGGGCGTCCTGGTCACTTTCCTGCAGCGACCCCGCTCAGTCGCCGTCGTCGCACGCTCTCGGCCAGACCTTCCAGCATCCGTACGCTGTCTTCCCAGCCGACGCAACCGTCGGTGACGCTCTGGCCATAGGTGAGCGGCTTGCCGGGCTCGAGGTCTTGGCGTCCGGCCACCAGATGGCTCTCGACCATCACGCCGACGATGCGGTCGTCACCCGCCGCAAGCTGCGCGCCGATGGTCTCGCACACCCTCACCTGATTCTGCGGATTCTTCTGACTGTTGGCGTGGCTGGCGTCGACCATCAGCCGCTGAGCGAGGCCGGCCTCGCCGATGTCGGCACACGCGGCGGCGACGCTGGCAGCATCGAAGTTCGGGGCCTTGCCGCCGCGTAGGATCACGTGGCAGTCCTCGTTGCCGGTGGTGGCAACGATGGCCGAGTGGCCGGCCTTGGTCACACTGAGGAAATGGTGCGGCTGCTGCGCTGCCTTGATGGCATCGACGGCGATCTTCACGTTGCCGTCTGTGCCGTTCTTGAAGCCGACGGCGCACGACAGACCGGAGGCCAGTTCGCGATGCACCTGGCTCTCCGTCGTGCGCGCGCCGATCGCCCCCCACGAGACGAGGTCGGCGATGTACTGGGGCGTGATCATGTCGAGGAATTCGCAGCCCGCCGGCAGGCCTGTCCGCGCGACATCCAGCAGCAGTTCGCGGGCGACGCGCAGGCCGCGGTTGATGTCGAAGCTGCCATCGAGCGCCGGATCGTTGATCAGGCCCTTCCAGCCGACGGTCGTGCGCGGCTTCTCGAAGTAGACGCGCATCACGATCTCAAGGTCGCGTGCGTGGCGTTCGCGCTCGACGATCAGCCGTTTCGCGTACTCGCGCGCCGCAGCGGGATCGTGGATCGAGCACGGACCGATCACCACGATGAGCCGGTCGTCCATGCCGTGCAGGATGCGATGAATCGCCACGCGCGCCGTGCCCACCACCGTTGCCTCGGCATCGGTGCATGGGAATTCGCGGAGCAGGTGGGCAGGCGGCGCCAGTTCCTTGATGGCGCGGATTCGAAGGTCGTCGGTAGTGTGCGGCATTGCAGCTCTCCAGTGCTCGTGACAGGCAGGGCAAAAAAAAACCGCCAGGCAGGTGGCCTGGCGGTTTCGGATTCCGGGGGTGCGGCTGAGCGCTACCCGTTGTCCTCCGCCGCCCGGCGGGGATAGTGGGTAAACGCGAAATAGCTGTGAATAATCGGCATCGTTATCGAATCCAGACCACTATCAGGCCACAGAATCCCCCGGGTGCGCAAGCCTTCCGCGATCAGCCGGCCTGCGAGATCATCCCGATACCTGCCCGCGACGCCAGTCTCACTTGGCCTGGGGGCGGGATCCGCGGCCGAGTCCGGTTTCCGATGGTAGTGCCGCGGCCTGCGTTGTTCATCGACCCTGTACCCGTTCGCCTCATGACCCAGCCAAACGCCCTGTCCATCCGCCGCGCGACCATCGCCGATATCGATCTGGTCCACACGTTCGTCATCGATCTCGCGGAGTACGAACGGTTGAGCCACATGGTCGTGGCGACCCGCGAATCGCTGCGCGAGGCGCTGTTCGGCGAACACCCGGGCGCCGAGGTACTGCTCGCGTTCGAGGGGGAAGTGCCGATCGGCTTCGCCGTCTACTTCCACAATTTCTCGACGTTCCTCGGGGTGAAGGGCCTTTGGCTGGAGGACATTTACGTCAAGCCCGAGTACCGGCGCAATGGCTACGGGCGGCAACTCCTTCAGCACGTTGCGTGCATCGCCCACGATCGCGGCTGCGGCCGCTTCGAATGGAGCGCTCTCGACTGGAATGCACCGGCGGTGGCCTTCTACCGCTCGCTAGGCGCCGAGCAGATGGACCAATGGACAACCTTCCGCGTCACCGGCGCCGCGATCGCCCGGCTGGCGAACAAGGGCTGAACTACAAGTCGAACAGCGCGTCGATCTTGGCGGCGCAGATGAAGTCGTTCTCGCTCAACCCGCCGACCGCGTGCGTCACATAGCTCACCTTCGCGCTGTTGTAGGTGACGACGATATCGGGGTGGTGGTCTTCACGATGCGATACCCAGGCCGTCGCGTTCACGAAGGCCATCGTGTCGAAGTAGTTCTTGAAGGCAAAGCTGCGCACGATCCTGCCGTCCTCGAGCGTCCAGCCCGGAAGACCCTTCAGCAAGGCCGCGACGTTGGCCGGGGCCAGCGGATCGACGCCGCCCTCGCAAGGGGCACATTTCCGGCGAACCAGGCTTTCGGCAATCGTGCTCATGACGTGGGTCTCCGGATCAGGCGCTGGCAAAGGACTTCAGGCGGGCGATGCGTGCGGCCGCCGGCGGATGCGAGTCGTAGAACGCCGAATGCAGCGGGTCTGGCGTGAGCGTCGAGGCGTTGTCCTTGTAGAGCTTCACCAGCGCTTGCGCCAGCCTCGTCGCCGATGCATTGCGGGCCGCGTAGGCATCGGCCTCGAACTCGTGCTTGCGCGAGTACATCGCCATCAGCGGCCGCAACAGGAACGTGAACACCGGCACCACCATGAAGAACAGCACGAGCGCCATCGCGTCGCCGGCCGGTGCGGCCACGCCGAGCCCCTCGTAGAACCATGTGGCCGAGCGCAACTGCCCCAGCACCCAGAGGAACCCGAGGCTCATGGCAAAGGTCAACGCCATCCGGCGGAACACATGGTTCATCTTGAAGTGGCCGAGTTCGTGCGCGAGCACAGCCTCGATCTCCTCCGGCTCCAGCCGGCTCAACAGCGTATCGAAGAAGACGATGCGCTTGGTCTTGCCGAAGCCGGTGAAGTAGGCATTGCCGTGACTCGAGCGGCGCGAGCCGTCCATCACGAACAGGCCCTGGGACTTGAACCCGCACTTGGTGAGCAACGCCTCGATGCGGGCCTTCAGTTCCTCGTCCTGCATCGGCGAGAACTTGTTGAAGAGCGGTGCCACGAAGGTCGGGTAGATGGCGAGCACGGCGAGATTGAAGCCCATCCAGACCAGCCAGACCCACAGCCACCACAGGCCGCCCATCCGCTGCATCATCCATAGCACGGCGAGCAGCAGCGGCAACCCCATCGCAGCGCCCACCGCCGCCTGCTTCAGCAGGTCGGCGACGAACATGCCCGGCGTCATCTTGTTGAACCCGAACCGGGTTTCGATACCGAACACCTTGTAGGCACTGAACGGCAGGTCCACTGCGGCAGACACGATGACGACCAGGGCGATGAGGGCGATTCCCGCCGCGATTCCGCTGCCGAACCAGTTCTCCGCCAGGCCGTTCAGCAAGGCAAAGCCGCCACCCAGGGTCAGCGCCAGCAGGAGTACGGCATCGACGATCACGCCGACCATGTTCAGACGGGTCTTGGCGCGCGAATAATCGGCCGCCTTCTGATGCGCAGCGAGGTCGATCTGGGCCGCGAACGGTTCAGGGACCGCGTCGCGATGGGACCCGATGTACCGCACATGGCGGGACGCCAGCCAGACACGGGTGCCCGTCGCGATCAAGACAGCGCTGAGAAATATCCAGGTGAATGCATTCATAGTTGATCCCGATGGCGGTGCGGCAGCCGATGTGACACAATTAACAATATTAAATTCATATACTTACAACGTCAATGATTATGGCACAGGACAACGGCACACTGATCTGGCTGGACATGGAAATGAGCGGTCTCCTGCCCGACACCGATCGCATCCTCGAAGTGGCTCTGGTGTTGACCACCTCTACGCTCGATGTCATCGCCGAGGCTCCCGTGCTCGTCGTGCACCAGACCGATGCCGTGCTCGACGGCATGGACGCCTGGAACAAGGGCACTCACGGGCGTTCAGGGCTCATCGACCGCGTAAAGGCGTCGTCGTTCGACGAGGCCGGTGTGGAAGCGCAGATGATCGCCTGGCTCGCGCCCCATGTCGCCAGCGGCATCTCGCCGATGTGCGGCAACTCCATCTGCCAGGACCGCCGCTTTCTGGCGCGCTGCATGCCGAAGTTGGAGGCGTACTTCCATTACCGCAACCTCGATGTGAGCACGCTCAAGGAACTGGTCAAACGCTGGAAGCCGGCGATCGCCGGTGGCTTCACCAAGCACGGCAAGCACGAGGCGCTGGCCGACATTCACGAGTCGATCGAAGAACTGAAGTACTACCGCGAGCATTTCATCAGCCTGTAGCCAGCCGCGCGACCAGGCCCTCGGTCGAGGCATCGACCGGTTGCGGCGAGTCGGCACCCTGGAGGCGCGAGAGCACCGACGGGGCAAGCTGCTTGCCGAGTTCGACCCCCCACTGGTCGAACGACCCGATGTTCCACAGCACACCCTGTACGAACACCTTGTGCTCATACAGGGCGATCAGTGCGCCCAGGCTCGCCGGCGTGAGCTTGCGCAGCAACAGTGTGTTGCTGGGCCGGTTTCCAGGGAACGTCTTGAACGGCGCCAGCCGATCGGCGTCGTCGACCGTGGCGCCCTCTCCCAGGAGTTCGTCGCGCGCATCGTCGGTGGTCTTGCCAAATGCCAACGCGCGGCTTTGTGCGAGACAGTTCGCCTGCAGCAGCCGGTGCTGGTCCCCGATCGGATAGTGGGTGTCGCGGGTGACGATGAAGTCTGCTGCGCAGATCCGGGTGCCCTGGTGCAGCAGCTGGAAGAACGCATGCTGTGCGTTGGTTCCGGGCTCGCCCCAGACGACCGGGCCGGTGTCGTAGTGCACCGGCAGCCCGTCGCGATCGACGCGCTTGCCGTTGCTTTCCATGTCGAGCTGCTGGAGGAAGGCCGGCAGGCGATGCAGCGACTGGTCGTAGGGCAGCACGACGTGCGTGTCGATGCCGAGGAAGTTGCTGCACCACACCCCCAGCAGCGCCAGGATCACCGGGCCATTGGCTTCGAGCGGCGCGCGGCGGAAGTGCTCGTCCATCTCGTAGGCGCCGTCGAGCAGCTCTTCGAACCGGTCCATGCCGACCGCGAGCGCGATTGACAGGCCGATGGCCGACCACAGCGAGTAGCGCCCGCCCACCCAGTCCCAGAATTCGAACACGCGGGTCGGCGCGATGCCGAATGCCCCGGTCGCTTCGAGATTGGTGCTGAGGGCGACGAAGTGTTGCTCGACCGCGCGGATGTCGCCAAGCCCCGCTACCAGCCATTGTTTCGCCGCCGCGGCGTTGGCCATCGTTTCCTGCGTCGTAAAGGTCTTCGATGCCACGATGAACAGCGTCGTCGCCGGCTCGAGCCCCTTGATGGTCCGCCCGAGGTGCGCGCCGTCGACATTCGAGACGAAGTGGCTGCGCAGGCGGTCGCTGCGATACGGCTCGAGCGCTTCGACGGCCATCAGCGGTCCGAGGTCCGAGCCACCGATGCCGATGTTCACCACATCGGTAAAAACCTTGCCGCGGTAGCCGCGTATCTCGCCATGCCTCACCCCGTTGGTGAAGTTGCGCATGCGCCGGAACACGTCCCGCACGGCCGGCATCACATCCTTGCCGTCGTCGAGAACGGCCCGGTCCAGACGGTCGCGCAGGGCGGTGTGCAATACGGCACGACCTTCGGTGCGGTTGATGCGTACGCCGGTGAACATCGCTTCTCGATGGCGTTCGACCTCCTGCTGGCGCGCCAGCGCGAACAGCAGCCCCATGGTTTCGGAATCCACCCGTTGCTTCGAGTAATCGATGAAGACGGGGCCGGCGTCCTGCGACAGCGCGGCGAATCGCGAGTGGTCGGCGGCGAAACGGTCGCGCAGATGCACCGAGGCGTTTGCCCGGGCATGCGCTTCGAGCGCGAGCCACGCCGGGGAGTGGATGAGAGAGGCCATGGTTGCGTAGGTCGGATCAGAGAAGGACGATTCTACGGTTGCCGCTGCGCGGCGGCACCCCGGAAAAGAAAAGGCCCCCGTTTGGGGGCCTCGTCTTGAATTGCAACGGCGTCGTATTCCGACGCCGGTCTCAGGCAGCCTTCCTCTTGTCTGCTGTCGTGGAGGCAGCGGCGTTGGCGGCTTGCAGGCCGGCCTTGGCAACCGATTGCAGCGTAGCTTCCGTCACTTCGGCAACCTGCTTGCCGACCTTGCTGAACGAATCGTAGACCTGGTTGGCGGCTGACATGGCCGACTTGGCGGCGGCGACGGCGGCATCCGAACCCGCCGGGGAGTGCTTCGAGGTCTCGTCGAGGAACTTTGCCAGGGTGCGATTGGATTCGGCGATGTGCTGATCGACGAACGCGCCGAACTCGGCCTGGGTTTCCGCGGCGAGCGCGTAGACGTGGTGCACGTAGGCGCTGACCTTCTCGACCGCGGGTTGCGCTTGCACAGTACCGAGCTTGACCAGTTCCTGCGGATCCTTCGCATCGGTGATCACGCGTGCCTGGGCGACGGAATCGGCGAACACGGCCTTGGCGATCTGCATCTGAAACTCGGCAAACCGCTGGGTGCTGGCGGCGGCGATGCCGGTGAAGCCGAGGAATGCATCGACATTGGCCTTGGCGAACGAGCTGACTTGTTCCGGAACATTGTTCATATTTGATTGCCTCCTGAAGGATTCGGAAATCGTGGCGCCAGGAGAACCGTCATGGGACAGTGCCGGGCCAATTCGATTGTTGCAGTGCAGCAACGAAGCGAAGTTTAGCCCGGCCCCAGAAGTTGTCAACTTCTTTCCGTACTTTTTTTGCAGAACCGAGTTGCGCCGCTCGCGCTCAGTGCAAGCGCTCGTAGATTGCCGCGATGCCTTGTCCGCCGCCGATGCACATCGTGACCAGCGCATACCGGCCGCCGATGCGTTCGAGTTCGTACAGGGCCTTCACGGTGAGGATGGCGCCGGTGGCGCCGATCGGATGTCCGAGAGCGACCGCCCCGCCGTTCGGGTTGGTGCGCTCGGCGTCGAACTTCAGGTCGCGCGCCACGGCGCAGGCCTGGGCGGCGAAGGCTTCGTTCGACTCGATCACGTCCATGTCCGCCACGGTCAGGCCGGCGCGCTGCATGGCGAAGGTGACCGCGGGTACCGGCCCGATACCCATGATCGCGGGATCGACGCCGGCGTGGCCATAGCCCACCAGGCGCGCCATCGGCCGCACGCCCTTGCGCTCGGCCGCGCCCCGTTCCATCAGCACCACGGCGGCGGCGCCGTCGTTGATGCCGGAAGCGTTGCCCGCGGTGACGCTGCCATCTTTGCGGAAGACGGTGCGCAGCTTGCCGAGACTCTCCAGCGAAGTATCGGCCTGGACGTGCTCGTCGGTATCGAACACCACCGTGCCCTTCCTTCCCTTGATCTCGATCGGCAGGATCTGGCTGCGGAAGCGCCCTTCGGCGATCGCCTTCGCCGCACGCCGATGACTCTCGACCGAAAAGGCATCCTGCTCGTCGCGGCCGATGTGCCATTGCTCGGCAATGCGCTCGGCGGTGACTCCCATGTGCTCGCGGTCGAACGGATCGGAGAGCGCGCCCATCATCCAGTCGGTGAGCGCTGCGTCGCCCATGCGCTGGCCCCAGCGTGCCGTCGGCATGCTGTAGCCGGCGCGGCTCATGCTCTCGGCGCCGCCCGCCAGCGCGATGTCGGTGTCGCCGAGGGCCACCGACTGCGCCGCGCTGATGATCGCCTGCAGGCCGCTGCCGCAGAGCCGGTTCAAGGTGAGCGCAGGCGCCTCGCGCGGAATCCCGCCGTCCATCGCGCAGACGCGGGCGAAGTACATGTCCCGCGGTTCGGTCTGGATGACGTTGCCGAACACCACATGGCCGATGTCGGCCGCGGCCACGCCGCTGCGGGCGATCGCTTCCTTGACCACGCGCGCACCGAGTTCGGTGGGCGGCACGTCCTTGAGGCTGCCGCCGAAATCGCCGATCGCGGTCCGCACCGCCGACACCACCACAACATCTCGTCCAACATTCATGATCGTCTCCAAATCTGAGGGCTTGTTGCAAACGGATCAGCGTTCGCCGGGCCGCCAGCGGCCGGAGTCCGCTGGCCCCCCCGGCGGGGGGGTAGTGACCGAAGGAGGCTTGCGGGGGGGCTATCTCTCGACGGCGAGGGCGACGCCCATGCCGCCGCCGATGCACAGGCTGGCGAGGCCGCGTTTCGCGTCGCGCCGGATCATTTCGTGCAGCAGACTGACCAGGATGCGGCAACCGCTCGCCCCGATCGGATGACCGAGCGCGATCGCGCCGCCGTTGACGTTGACCTTCGCGGTGTCCCAGCCCATCTCGCGGTTCACGGCGATGGCCTGCGCGGCGAAGGCCTCGTTGATCTCCATCACGTCGATGTCCTGCGGTGTCCAGCCGGCCTTCGAGAGACAAAGCCTGCTGGCCGGCACCGGCCCGATCCCCATGAGCTTCGGATCGACACCGGCCGAGGAGTAGGCCTTGATCCGGGCGATCGGCTTCAGCCCGAGTTCGGCAGCCTTGCCCGCCGTCATCAGCATCACCGCCGCTGCGCCGTCGTTGAGCCCGGATGCGTTGCCGGCGGTGACCGTGCCTTCCTTCGAGAAGGCCGGCCGCAATGCCGCGAGCCCTTCCGCCGTCGTGCCGTGCTTGATGTACTCGTCGGTATCGAAGACCGTCGGGGGTCCCTTCCGCGACGGAATCTCGATGCCGACGATCTCGTCCTTGAAGCGTCCCGCTTTCTGCGCTGCCTCTGCCTTCTGCTGCGAGGCGGCGGCGAACGCGTCCTGATCCGCGCGCGTCACACCCCATTTTGCGGCGACGTTCTCCGCCGTGGTGCCCATGTGGTACTGATTGAACACGTCCCACAGTCCGTCGACGATCATGGAATCGACCAGCTTGGTGTCACCCATCCGGGAGCCGTCGCGCGAATTCGGGAGGACGTGCGGGGCGGCGCTCATGTTCTCCTGGCCGCCGGCGATGACGATCTCCGCATCGCCTGCCTTGATCGCCTGTGCGCCGAGATGGATCGCCTTGAGGCCGGATCCGCACACCATGTTGATCGTCATGGCGGGGACCATGTCCGGCAGCCCCGCGAAGATCGATGCCTGCCGCGCCGGGTTCTGGCCACTGCCGGCCGCGAGCACCTGGCCCATCAGGACTTCGCTCACCTTGTCGGCGCCCATGCCGGTGCGCTGCAGCAGCGCCTTGATCACGGCGGCCCCGAGCTGCGGCGCCGGAATCTTGGCAAGAGTGCCGCCGAATTTGCCCACCGCGGTTCTCACCGCGCCTACGATGACCACGTCGTCCATGACTTGCTCTCCTGTTTTTGCGACCTCGCGCGGGCGCTATCACCTTGTTCCGGTAGATTTTGTGCGCTGCGGGGAGCGCGAGTGTACGCCTGGGGTCCATGTCGTGTCGACTCTCTGTGAGCGTGTGGTGCCGCATTCCTGTGGTCACCGCAATTGCCCGCACTGCTGAGCACCATGAGAGCCAGCAATGGATTGAGCGCCAGCTTCAGCGACAAGTGCCAGCCACCTACTTCATGCTCACTTTTACTGTGCCCGCCGAGCTCAGAG
>JAYTTO010000367.1:0-14111 GCA_043744975.1 Betaproteobacteria bacterium
CACCGACTCGTCGGCTGCCCTACTGGGCAGCGAGCAGGTCCGGCAGGCGTATCTCGGGGAATAGCGACGGGGATCGGCAGCCGCCGGGCCGCCGCCCCCAGGGTGCCGACCGGAGGAAGGCTGGGGGGGTTGTCATGCGCAGCGCCGGGCCGCCCCAAGCAAGCAGCCCCCCATTGGGGGGTGCCGACCGGAGGAAGGCCGGGGGGGTGGTCACCTCCACCTCAGATTTCGTAGCCGCTGTCCTGCGCGCGCCGCAGGTCCAGGGTCTTTTCGGGGTCGGCCTTGAGAAACTGTTCGCGCTTCTTGCGCAGGTTGAGGGTGTCGCCCTGCTTGCGCGTCTTCGCCTTGCGCAGCGGCGACGGGGTCCCGATCATCACGACGCGGGCTCGCGCCACGCGCCCGAGCAGCAGCAGTTCCTCCATCACGTCGGGACTGAAGCCCTGCCGGTTGCCGCGCTCGTCGATCACCAGCCCGTTGACGAACTTCTCGAACAGGTCGCTACCCCAAAGGGTAAGTACGGCCTCGCAGATGCGCGGCATGTCCTCGATCGAGGAGCGGATCTCGAGCTTTTCGACCTCCTTCGGAGGCGGCTCGCTCAGATCGAGCTCGGGAAACGCCATCGGGTCGTCGCTTCCGCCGGACGCACCGGCGCTCGTTGGTCCGGCCGACTCGGGGACGTGGATGTTGTTGGCCTCGAGGATCTTCTCCAGAAGCTCGATGCGGGCTTTCAGATGCTTGACCAGATTGTTGTCCGGGTCGGATGACAGTTCCATCAGGTTCTCCTTGGCGTTTTCGGGGCGCCAGATCGATGCCGGACCGGTTATGCAGGATTCGAGCCCGCTGGGTTACGAATGATCGCCGAGAGGGATCCAGTCGCGTCCGGTGAGGAAATCCGTGGTCAGGCGGGCCTCCGGGGTGCCGTCGGGGGCGTGCCAGTCGTAGCGCCATCTGACGACGGGCGGCATGGATAGCAGGATGGATTCGGTGCGCCCTCCCGATTGCAGGCCGAACAGCGTCCCGCGGTCGAACACCAGGTTGAACTCGACGTAGCGGCCGCGTCGGTAGGCCTGGAAATCCCGCTCGCGCTCGCCGTATGTCGTGTTCCGGCGACGTTCGACGATCGGCACGTACGCACCGAGGAAGCTGTCCCCGACGCTGCGCGTCAGCGCGAACGCCGTGTCGAAGTCGGGTTCTGCGAGATCGTCGAAGAAGATGCCGCCGATGCCGCGGGGTTCGCCGCGGTGCCTGAGGAAGAAATAGCGGTCGCACCAGCGCTTGAAGCGAGGGTAGTAGTCCGGGCCGAAAGCCGAGAGCGAAGCCCGGCAGCTCTCGTGGAAATGGACGGCGTCCTCCTCGAACCCGTAGTAGGGCGTGAGATCCATGCCGCCGCCGAACCAGAACACGGGCGGAGCCTCTGGCCGGTCTTTTGGGGGGCGCGCCACGAACAGGCGCACGTTCATGTGTACCGTCGGGGCATACGGATTGCGCGGATGCAACACCATCGAGACTCCCATGGCGTCGAACCCGCGGCCGGCCAGCTCCGGACGGTTGGCGCTCGCCGAGGGCGGGAGGTTCTCGCCGGCGACGTGGCTGAACAGCACGCCCGCACGTTCGAACAGGTTGCCCTCCTCGATCAGGCAGGACATGCCGCCGCCGCCTTCCGGTCGGACCCAGTCGTCGCGCCGGAAGGGCTGCCCTTCCTCGGCCTCGAGCGCGGCGACGATGCGCTGCTGCAAGCCGGTGAAGTAGCTCCTGGCGGCCGAGATGTCCGCGGTCATTCGCCGATCCGCTTCAGCGAGCGCCGGGCCGCCAAGCGAGCTGGCCCCCCATTGGGGGGTGCCGACCGAAGAAAGGCTGGGGAGGTTGTCATGCTATAGCAGGCTGCGCCGCGCTTCGATGGCACGATGGCCGATATCGCGTCGCA
This sequence comes from Betaproteobacteria bacterium, assembly GCA_043744975.1. Lineage (GTDB taxonomy): Bacteria > Pseudomonadota > Gammaproteobacteria > Burkholderiales. The sequence continues at coordinate 1,925 of JAYTTO010000367.1, forward strand.
TCTGGCAACCGGCGAAGCGGATGCGGTCGGCGATTTGGTAGGCCCGCCGTTGCGCCACGCGGACCGTGTCGCCCAGCGCGGTGACGCACAGTACCCGGCCGCCGCTGGTGACGACCTGCCCGTCCATCTCGGTCGTTCCGGCGTGGAACACGTGGACATCGTCCTCGTTGGCGGGCAGGACGCCGAGCGCATCGCCCTTGCGCGGCTGATCCGGATAGCCGGCCGCCGCGAGCACCACGCCGAGCGCGACCCGGCGGTCCCATTGCACCTCGACGCGGTCGAGGGTGCCGTTGACCGCATTCTCGACAAGGGTCAGCACGTCGCTCCTGATCCGCATCATGATCGGCTGGGTCTCGGGGTCGCCCATGCGGCAGTTGAATTCGAGCGCGCGGACACTCCCGTCGGGCGCGATCATCAGCCCGGCATACAGGAAGCCGGTGTACTTCTCGCCTTCGGCCGCCATGCCCGTGACCGTGGGCTGGATGATCTCGCGCATGACGCGCGCGTGGATCGCCGGTGTCAGCACCGGCGCCGGCGAATAGGCGCCCATCCCGCCGGTGTTCGGCCCCGCATCGCCGTCCAGCAACCGCTTGTGATCCTGGCTCGACGCGAGCGGCAGGATGTTGCGGCCGTCGACCATGACGATGAAGCTCGCTTCCTCGCCGGTGAGGAAGTCTTCGATCACCAACCGGGCCCCGGCGGCTCCCATGCGGTTCGCCACCAGCATGTCGTCGATCGCGGCATGGGCCTCGGCTTCGGTCATGGCGACGATGACGCCCTTGCCCGCGGCAAGGCCATCGGCCTTGACGACAATCGGCGCTCCCCTGCGCGCGACATAGGCATGGGCCGCCGCGGCATCGTCGAACGTTTCGTGGCCGGCGGTCGGGATCCGGTGGCGCACCATGAACTGCTTGGCGAAATCCTTCGACGCTTCCAGTTGCGCCGCCCGTTTCGTCGGTCCGAAGATGCGCAGGCCTTCCGCCCGGAACGTATCGACGATGCCCTCGGACAGCGGCGCTTCGGGTCCGACCACAGTCAGGGCGATGTGTTCGCGGCGGGCGAACGCCAGCAGTTCCGGGATGCTGCTGGCGGCGACGTTGTACAGGCCGTCTTCGTGCGCCGTGCCGGCGTTGCCGGGGGCGACATAGACGCGGGCGACGCGCGGCGATTGGGCGAGTCGCCAGGCAAGGGCGTGTTCACGGCCCCCGCCGCCGACCACCAGCAGGTTCATCGGGACCGATCCCTGGGCGCACAGGCGGTCGCGGACGCCGAATGCCGGTCAGCCTTGCCGCACAAGGACATTCGCCCGTCGATCACCGTTCGATCTCCAATGCAGACTCCTGGTTATAGCGCGGCCCCAGCTCGCGAAGCGCGCCGGGGCCGCATTGGGGGGTATCGAACAAAGTGAGATTGGGGGGGGTGGCATGCTCTAGTGGCGGAAGTGGCGGATGCCGCTGAACGCCATCGCGATGCCGCGCTCGTCGGCGGCGGCGATGACCTCGTCGTCGCGCATGCTGCCGCCGGGCTGGATCACGGCCACCGCGCCGGCGTCTACAACCGTGTCGAGGCCGTCGCGGAACGGGAAGAACGCATCCGAGGCCGCCACCGAACCCTTCAGCGAGAGGCCGGCATGTCCGGCCTTGATCGAGGCGATGCGGGCGGAGTCGACACGGCTCATCTGTCCGGCGCCGACGCCGACCGTGCGCCCGCCGGCGCAGAAGACAATCGCATTCGACTTGACGAATTTCGCCACGCGCCACGCGAACAGCAGGTCTTCGAGTTGCGACGGCGTTGGTCGGACCCGGGTGACGATGCGCAGATCGCCGGCCGCGACGTTCGCAAGGTCTGGCATCTGGACCAGCAGACCGCCGCCGATGCGCTTGAAATCGAGGGTATTCGCGCCGGCGGCCAACGTCACCTGCAGCACGCGGACGTTGGGCTTGGCGGCAAGGGCCGCCTTCGCATCGGCGGTGAAGCCCGGTGCGATGACGACCTCCACGAACTGTCCGGTGACGGCTTCCGCACCGACCGCATCGAGCTCGCGGTTGAAGGCGATGATGCCACCGAACGCGGACGTCGGGTCGGTCTGGAACGCCAGGCAGTACGCGGCGCCCGGGGTGTCGGCAATCGCGACGCCGCAAGGGTTGGCGTGCTTGACGATCACGCAGGCCGGCGCGTCGAAGGTCCGGACGCATTCCCAGGCCGCATCGGCGTCGGCCAGGTTGTTGTAGGAGAGTTCCTTGCCCTGGAGCTGTGTCCCGGTGGCCAGTGTTCCCGGCGCCGGGGCGATGTCGCGATAGAAGGCCGCCGCCTGGTGCGAGTTTTCGCCGTAGCGCAGGGCCTGGACCCGGTCGAAGCCGAGTTCGAGATGCAGCGGAAACCGCTCCGGCGCTCGGGCGGGTACCCGCGCTCCAAGATAGGCCGCGACCGCCGCGTCGTAGCGTGCGGTGTGGGCGTACGCCTTGGCGGCAAGGGCGAAACGGGTCTGCGTTCCGATGCCGCCGTGGTCGCGTAGCTCGGCGATGAGCGCCGGGTAGTCGGCGGGATCGGTCACCACGGCGACGTGATCGTGGTTCTTGGCCGCCGCGCGCACCATCGCCGGTCCGCCGATGTCGATGTTCTCGATGGCTTCAGCGAACGTGCAACCGGGCGTGGCCACGGTCTCGCGGAACGGATACAGGTTCACGACCACGATGTCGATCGTGCCGATCCCGGCCTGGGCGATCGCAGCCATGTGTGCCGGCAGATCGCGTCGCGCCAGGATGCCACCGTGGATGTGCGGATGAAGGGTCTTGACGCGTCCGTCGAGCAGCTCCGGAAACCCGGTGTAGTCGGCAACCTCGGTGACGCCGATGCCGGCGGTCGCCAGCAGGCGGGCGGTGCCGCCCGTGGAAAGGATGCGGAAGCCGGCGTGAACGAGGGCAGCAGCCAGTTCGGTCACGCCGGTCTTGTCGGATACGCTGATCAGCGCCTGCCGTGAATGGCCCATGAGGATCGCAGAGTAGCTCGAAGGAAGGCGCTCAGATCAGGCCGTACGCCTGCATCTTCTTGCGCAGGGTGTTGCGGTTCATGCCGAGCAGCGCGGCCGCCTGGGTCTGGTTGCCGTTCACGCGGGCGAGCACGGTTTCGATCATCGGCCGTTCCACGCTCTGCATGACCATCTCGTAGATCGGAGACGGCTGCTCGCCATCGAGGTCGCGGAAGTAGCTGTCGATCGCCTTGCGCACGCAGCGGGCAATGTCGTTCTCGTTGATCATGCCGCCTCGCGATAGGGGGGGCGTTGTGCGCCGGCGCCGGCATGGCGCGCGCGCGCGAAGAAAGCGTCCACGGCGACGATCTGCTGCGCCGCATGGTCGATCTCGTTGATGCGGGCGCGCAGCGCGTCGCCACCGGGCAGCGATCGGGAGTACCAACCGACGTGCTTGCGGGCGATTCGCACGCCGGCGGGGTCGCCGTAGAAGTCATGCATCGCCTGCAGGTGCCCGACCAGGACCCTATGCAGTTCATCGAGCGTCGGCGGGGCGAGGTACCGACCGGTTGCCAGGAAATGCTCGACCTCGCGGAAGATCCACGGGTGGCCATGCGCGGCGCGGCCGATCATGATGCCGTCTGCGTTCGTCACGGCGAGGACGTGCCTTGCCTTATCGGGCGAGTCGATGTCGCCGTTGGCGATGACGGGAATGCGCACCGCGGCCTTCACCGCCGCGATGGTCGCGTATTCGGCTGCGCCGGAGAACAGGTCGGCCCGCGTGCGGCCGTGCACCGCGAGGGCGCCGACGCCGGCGCGTTCTGCGAGCACCGCAATGCCGACGGCATTGCGGTGCTCGCGATCCCAGCCGGTGCGGATCTTGAGTGTGACCGGCACATCGACCGCCGCCACCACGGCATCGAGAATCCGTCCGACGAGGCTCTCGTCGCGCATCAGGGCCGAGCCGGCGGCGACATTGCAGACCTTCTTCGCCGGACACCCCATGTTGATGTCGATGATCTGCGCGCCATGGCCGACGTTGAAGCGGGCGGCTTCCGCCATCGTCGCCGGGTCGGTGCCGACGATCTGCACCGCGACCGGGCCGACCTCGCCATCGTGGTCACGCCGTCGTTTGCTCTTGCCCGAATTCCACAACCGCCGATCGGAAGCCACCATCTCCGAGACGGCGTAGCCCGCACCGAATTCCCGGCACAACCGGCGGAACGGACGGTCCGTCACTCCGGCCATCGGTGCGACGGCCAGCCGGTTGCGCAACGAGTGAGGACCGATCTGCATGGCGATTTCGGTGCGCTGGCCGGAGCGAAAAGGGCGCGTATTGTAAACAGAAAGAACCCGGGCGCGGGCCGCGTGCACCACGTTATCGCAGACTGCCAATGCTTAGTGCATGCGTGAACAGGCGGCGCAGCCCGGGCGCCGTGTCGAGCAGCGTGAGCCCGAAACCGCGCGCGGCTTCGAGGCCGGGTGCGGTCGCGGTGAACAACTCGGCCAGCAGGTCGGTGAAGCGCACGTTCGCGCCACGGTCGCGGCGCCGGGCGATGGCGAAGGCCCGGCCGTCGATGCGTCCGTCGCGCACCAGTGCGTCGGCGGCGACCCACGCGTCGCGCAGTCCGAGGTTGAGGCCTTGTCCGGCCACCGGGTGCAAGGTCTGCGCCGCGTTGCCCAGGACAGTGACGCGTTGGAACGGGCTGTCGCTGGTGCGACGCAGCACCAGCGGAAAGCTGCCGCGCTCGCCAGCGTCGATGAAGCGTCCGGCGCGCCAGCCGAATGCGTTCTGCAGCGCCTGCAGGAAGACCGGCGTCGGCATCGCGGCGACCTGCAGGGCGGCCGCGGGCTCCAGCGTCCAGACCAAAGCGAATCCGGTGCCGCGAGGCAGCAGCGCCATCGGCCCCTTCGCTGCGAAACGTTCGTACGCGATATGACGCTGCGGCGCATCGGTCGTCACGCGTGCCACCAGCGCGTTCACGCCATACTCCTTAATGCTTTGTTCGAGCCCGAGGGCCGCGAGCAGCTTGCCGCCGCCCTCGGCAATGATCACGTCGCGGGCGTTGAATTCGTTGTCGCCGGCATGGACCGAAACGCTGCCGGCCGATTCGGTGACGTGTGTGACCGCGGTGCCGTGACGTACCTCGGCGATGCACGCCAATGCCGTTGCCAGCGCGGATTGCAGGTCGCGGTAGCCGACCACGTAACCGAGTGCAGGCAAGCCGTTCTCTGCCGCGGTCAGCGCCGTGCGCCCCGGGCCGCCGCGTTGCGAGATATGAATGCTCCGGATCGGCGTCGCCAGCGCCGCGAGCGCCGCCGTCACGCCGAAGCGCTCCAGCATCAGCCAGCTGCCGTGCGACACGGCAAGGGTGCGGTCGTTGTTGCCTTCGGCAACGTTGGCCCTGGCCTCCAGCACCAGGATCCGACGGCCGCGCGCGCCGGCGGCAAGCGCCAGGAACTGGCCTACCGGTCCCGCGCCGACCACGATGGCGTCGTAGCCGGTGGTGTTCAGGATCTCCTCCCGGCGACGGCGGGTCAGCGCACGCAGGACGCTGGCAGCGTCATCCCGTGCCGACCAGCGCTTCGATGTCCGCAACGGTCTTCGCCGGGCTCGTCAGCACGTCGCAGCCGCCGGCGGTGACCAGCACGTCGTCCTCGATGCGGATGCCGATGTCCCACAGCGCCTCGGGCACGTTATCGGCGCGGCGGATGTAGCAGCCAGGCTCGACCGTCAGCGTCATCCCGGGTTCGAGCGTTCGCCAGGCCCCGTCGCGCTTGTAGTCGCCCACGTCGTGCACGTCGAGGCCGAGCCAGTGTCCCGTGCGGTGCATGTAGAAGCGCTTGTAGTCGCCCGATTCGATCACGGCCTCGGGGGTGCCGCGGCAAAGCCCGAGGTCGATCAACCCGCGCGCGAGCACCGCCAGCGCCGCATCGTGCGGCTGTTCCCAATGGTTGCCGGGCCGTACCGCTTCGATCGCGGCCGCCTGGGCCGCAAGGACGATCTCGTACACGTCGCGCTGGGCGGGACTGAAACGGCCGCTCACCGGGAACGTCCGGGTGATGTCGGAGGCGTAGCCGTCGATCTCGCAACCGGCGTCGATCAGCAGCAGGCTGCCAGCCGCGAGGCGGGCCCGGTTGTCGACGTAGTGCAGGACGCAGGCGTTGGCCCCGCCGGCGACGATACTCGGATACGCCGGCGACGGCGATCCGTGGCGGTGGAACTCGTGCAGGAGTTCGGCCTCGATCTGGTACTCGTAATCGCCGGGGCGGGTCGCGCGCATCGCGCGTTCGTGGGCCCCGGTCGATATCGCGGCCGCACGCCGCATGCTGGCGAGTTCGTGGCTGTCCTTGAATAGCCGCATGTCGTCGAGCACCCGGCGCAGGTCGCGGATCGCGCCCGGCGCGGTGACGCCGCTTCTTGCTTGGCCGCGAACGGCGTTGAGCCAGCCGATGGCGCGAGCATCCCAGGCGGCATCGGCACCCACGTCCGCATACATTGCGGGCTGGTCCGCCAGCAGCGAGGGCATGAGTTCATCGAGCCGGCCGATCGACTGCGCCTCGTCGAAGCCGAAATCGACCTGCGCCGCCGCGGGACCGAAACGGAAGCCGTCCCAGATCTCGCGGTCCATGTCCTTGTCGCGGCAGAACAGGATGCTGCGCGCTTCGGCACCGCCCACGACGACCAGCACCGCTTCGGGCTCCGCGAATCCGGTCAGGTAGTAGAAGTAGCTGTCGAACCGGAACGGGTGCTGGACGTCGCGGTTGCGTGTGCGTTCGGGTGCGGTGGCGATGATCGCAATGCCGCTTCCCATCGCCGCGGCGAGCCGGTGCCGGCGCTGGGCGAAAGGGACAAACAGGGTCGACCGGTCGGAAGAAGCGTTCATGGTCCGATTATAGGCGGCGCAGGCGCGCGTCGAGTTCGGCGAGGCGTGCCGGCGTGCCGACGTCGATCCAGAAGCCATCGTACTTCTCGGCGCCGACGCGCGATTCGTCCATGGCCGCCACCAGCAGCGGGGCCAGCTTCGCCTTGGCGCCGCGCGGAACCGCCGCGAACAGTGCCGGTTGGTACACCCCGATCCCGCAGAACGTGAGTCGTGGTTGTCCGGTCGAGCTTGCGAGGCCTCCCTGGAGCGAGAAGTCGCCCTCGGTATGGTGGGGCGGATTGTCGACGAGCACCAGGTGAGCCGACCGGGGCGTGCGGGCGAGCAATGGCGCCAACGGCATGTCGCAGTGGATGTCACCGTTGATCACCAGGAACGGGGCGCTGCCGAGCAACGGCAGCGCGTTGGCGATGCCGCCCGCGGTCTCAAGCGCTGCGGCTTCGGGCGAATACCGGATCCGCAGCCCGTATGCCGTCCCGTCGCCGACGGCCGCTTCGATCTGCGAACCGAGATGCGCATGATTGATCACGACGTCGCGCACGCCGGCCGCTGCAAGACGCTCCAGGTGCCAGGCGATCAGCGGCTTGCCACCTGCCCGCAGCAGCGGTTTGGGGACATGATCCGTGAGCGGCCGCATGCGTTCTCCCCGTCCGGCGGCAAGGATCATCGCCTTCATGATGCGGCCGGGTCAGAAGGTGTAACCGGTCCCGGGCCTGTGATCCTCGATCACGTCGAGCAGCCGGGCCAGCGGGAACAGGGCCTGGTACCGCTGCGCCGTCGCCCGTACATAGCCGACGAATCGCGCCGTGTCGGCCAGGTAGCCGGGCTTGCCGTCGCGGTAGTGGAGCCGGGCGAAGATGCCGAGCACCTTGAGGTGCCGCTGCAGGCCCATCCACTCGACCTCGCGCCAGAACTGGCCGAAATCCGGGTTCACCGGAAGGCCCGCGCGCCGGGCACTCTCCCAGTAGCGGATGGTGCCGTCCAGGACCTCGGCCTCTTCCCAGCTGATGAAAGCGTCGCGGAACAGTGACGCCACGTCGTAGGTGATCGGGCCCAGTACAGCATCCTGGAAGTCGAGGATGCCCGGATTCGGATCGGTCAGCATCAGGTTGCGCGGCATGAAGTCGCGGTGCACGTACACCCTGGATTGCGCGAGGTTGCTGGCGACGATCAGATCGAACGTGTGCGCGAGGGTGGCGGACTCCTCGGGGGTCAGGGTGCGGCCCCGATGACGGGCCACGTACCAGTCCGGGAACAGCGCGAGCTCGCGTCGCAGCAGCGGCTCGTCGTAGTCCGGCAGCACACCCTCACGGGTGGCGAGTTGCCACTGCACCAGCGCCGAAGTGGCGTCGCCGAACAAGGCGGTGGCCCGTTGCCGGTCCTGCTCCAGTGCGGTCAGGTAGGTTGTTTTGCCGAGATCGGTGAGCAGCAGGAAGCCTTGTTCCAGGTCCTGCGCCAGGACCTTCGGCGCATGCAAGCCGGCGTCCTGCAGCAGTCCGGCCACGCGGACGAACGGGCGGCAGTCTTCGTGCCCGGTCGGCGCATCCATCACGATCCACGACGCGTCGTCGGCGATCGCGCGGAAGTAGCGACGGAAGCTGGCGTCGGCCGAAGCGGGTTCGAGCCGAAGGGCGCGACCGGGCAGGCACGAGCCGAGCCACGCGGTGAGGCGGTGCAAACGGTCCAAGGGGGAAGCGGCCAAGGCAATATACTGCGTCGATTCTAACAGTCGCGCTTCGCCCGATTCCCCTTGATCGATCGCCGTCTGCGCCGGCTACTGCTGGTTACCCTGTTCGCCGCGTGGCCGGCGTGCGCACAGGAACTCGGCCTGCGCCTCAAGCTGCAGTCCGGTCTGCTGCCGCCGCCCCCGGCCGATGCGCCCGCAGAAGAGGTGCCGCTGTTCGTCGAGGCGGACCGCATGTCCGGCACCCACGACGACAGCTTCGAGGCCCATGGCGATGTGCGGCTGCGCCAGCGCGGCAAGGTGATCTTCGCCGACGATCTTTTCTATTCCACCCGGGACGAACAGGTCACCGCCACCGGCAACGTGCGGATCGACCGCAACGGCGACCTGCTCGAGTGCGAGAAGCTGTTCTTGAACCTGCGCACCGACACCGGGTACGCCGATGGCCCGACGTACTATTTCCGCGACCTCAAGGCGAAGGGCAAGGCCAAGAAGATCATCTTCGAGAGCAAGACCCGATACAAGGCGGAACAGGCGACCTACAGCACCTGCAAGGCGCCGGAGAAGGATTGGTTTCTGCGGGTGCGCAAGCTCGATCTCGATCGCGACCACAACAAGGGCGTGGCGCGCGGCGTAAAGCTGGTGTTCAAGGACGTGCCGGTGATCTACACGCCATACCTCGATTTCCCGCTGTCGAACGACCGCAAGAGCGGCGTGCTGAGCCCGACGTACGGCACGACCGGCCAGAGCGGCTTCGAGTTCACGCTGCCCGTATACCTGAACCTCGCGCCGAACTACGATGCCACCATAGCCCCGCGGCTGCTTGCCAAGCGAGGCATCATGCTCAACAACGAGTTCCGCTACCTCGACAGGACCTACAGCGGTCTGCTCAATGCCGAGTACCTGCCCAACGACCGCGAGCGTCAGGGCGAGACCCGCTACGGGCTCGCGTTCCGGCACAACCAGACGTTCCTGCCGGGGTTCACCGGCTACGTGAACGTGCAGAAGGTCTCCGACGATCGCTACCTCGTCGACCTGTCCAACCGCATCGCGGTCACCTCGCAGAGCAACCTGCCGAGGGACGGCGGCCTGCTCTACAAGGGCGCCGGATACACGGTCGGGGCGCGGGTGCAGAGCTTCCAGACCCTCCAGGATCCGAACGCCCCGATCGTGCCGCCATATGCGCGCCTGCCGCAGCTCACGTTCACCGCGCTGCGGGCGAACCAGGCGGGATTCGATGTCAACCTGCAATCGGAGTACGTGGCGTTCTCGCATCCGACACTGGTCACCGGCCAGCGTGCCGTCCTCTATCCATCCGTCTCGTATCCGCTGCAGACCGCTTCGGTGAGCGTGGTGCCGAAGATCGGGCTGCACTACACCCATTACGCCCTCGGGGACCAGCCCGGCTATCACGATACCGACCGGACCGTGCCGATCATGAGTCTGGACAACACGGTCACCTTCGAACGCCAGACCACCTTTCGGGGCCTGGGATACACCCAGACTCTCGAGCCCCGGCTCTACTACGTCTACGTCCCGTTCCGGGACCAGAGCAAGTTGCCGGTCTTCGATACCGCGGTCGCCGACTTCAACCTCGCGCAGATCTTCACCGAGAACCAGTTCGTCGGCAACGACCGCATCAACGATGCGAACCAGCTGACCAGCGCGGTGTCCAGTCGCCTGATCGACACCGACAACGGTCAGGAGCGCCTGAAGCTCACCGTGGCGCAGCGTTTCTACTTCCAGGAGCAGCGGGTGACACTGCCCACCACCACCGTGCGTCAGCAGAACCGGTCGGACCTGCTGGCGGCAGTGAATGCGCGCCTGACGCGGGAATGGTCGACCGACGTCGCCGTACAGTACGACATCAACGACAACAAGCACGACCGGACCACTTTCGGCCTGCGCTACAACCCCGAGCCCGGGAAGGTCCTCAATCTCGGCTACCGTTTCCTGCGCGACAGCTTCGAACAGACCGACATCTCGCTGCAATGGCCGTTCAACGACCGCTGGAGCGTGGTCGGGCGGTGGGCCTATTCGCTCAAGGACAGGACTTCGGTCGCCACCATCGGAGGGGTCGAATACAATGCCGGATGCTGGGTTGCGCGGGCGGTGGTGCAGCAGTTCGTCACGTTCACCCAGAACAATATCCGGGCGCTGTTCTTCCAGATCGAGTTCAACGGTCTGTCGCGCATCGGCGCGAATCCGCTTGAGATCCTGCGCCAGAACATCACCGGATATCAGCGCGTGAATGCGCTGCCGCAAAGCATCATGCAAGAAGACTACTACCCGGCGCAGTGACGCGCCGTCGTGCACGCCAGAGGTACCGCATCGTGAAACTGATCTCCCCTACCATCGTGTCGCTGCTCCTGTGCATCGGCGCCGCGTCGCACGCGGCGACGCCCGATCCGGAACGTCCGCGCCAATCGCTCTCCCTCGACCGCGTGGTCGCTATCGTCAACACCGAGGTGATCACCCGGCTCGACCTCGACGACCAGGTGAAGCTCGCCACTCGTCAACTGGTGCGCCAGGGAACGCCGCTCCCGCAGCGCGATCTCCTGGAGAAACAGCTGCTCGAACGGATGATCACGATGCGGGTGCTGCGACAGGTCGGCCAGGAGACCGGGGTGCGCGTCGAGGACCCACAGCTCGAACGGACCATCGCGCGCATGGCGCAGGAGAACAAGTTGACGCCGGAGCAGTTCCGTGGGGCCATGCGCGACGACGGCATCGACTACGACCGGTTCCGCGAGGACATGCGCAGCGAGATCATCGCGTCGCGGCTGCGCGAACGCGAAGTCGACGGTCGCCTGATCGTGTCCGATGCGGAGATCGCCAACTACCTGCAATCGCAGAAAGGGGGCGGCGCAGACGAGGAATACAGCCTGCTGCATATCCTCGTGACGGTGCCCGAAGCCGCGGCGCCCGAGGCGATCAAGGCTCGCCGCCTTAAGGCCGAGGAAGCGTTGGCCAAGCTCCGGAAGGGGGCCGATTTCAATCAGGTTTCGTCGACGTATTCCGACGCGCCCAACGCGCTGCAAGGCGGCGACCTGGGCTGGCGCCCGGCCGGGCGGCTGCCCTCCATCTTCATGCAGGCCGCGACATCGATGAAGATCGGCGAACTCTCGGCGCTGTTGCGCAGTCCGAACGGATTCCACATCCTGAAGCTGGTCAACAAGCGCATCGTCGGGCAGGTGATGGTGGTGCAGCAGACCCGGGCGCGGCACATCCTCATCCGCCTGAACGAGGTGGTGGCGGAAACCGAGGCGAAGCGGCGCCTTACCGAGATCCGCGATCGCGTCGCCAAGGGTGCCGACTTCGCCGAGATCGCGCGCCTGCAATCCGAAGACGGCTCCGCCGTGCGTGGCGGCGACCTGGGCTGGCTGTCGCCCGGCGACACCGTGCCCGAGTTCGAGCAGGCCATGGACGCCCTCGCCCCGGGACAGATCAGCGCGCCGGTCCAGTCGCCCTTCGGGTGGCACCTGATCCAGGTGCTGGAGCGGCGTACCGAGGACCTGACCAAGGAGCGCGAGAAGCGGCTGGCGCAGCAGGCCATCCGCGCCCGCAAGTCGGAGGAAGCGTTCACGGAGTGGGTGCGCCAGCAGCGCGACCGCGCGTTCGTGGAGTATCGCTCGGACGAACGCTAGATGA
>JAYTTO010000368.1:0-1548 GCA_043744975.1 Betaproteobacteria bacterium
TCGAGCCAGACCGGCGAGGGCGACACCCGGTACCCGCGGCTCGGCACCTTCTCCACCTGGAGACCAAGCGACTGTGCCTCGCGGATCGCGTTCCATACGGTCGCACGGGTCACGCCGAGGCGCGCGGCGATCGCCTCGCCGGAGTGGAAACCGCCGTCGGCCAGCAGGCGGAGGGTGGCAAGGGTGAGGGGGTTCATGGGCCGATTATCGCAGCGGGCCCGCTGCGCCGCCATGCACCGGCGGGCGCTCGCGAGGTGCAGCCCCCCGATGCTATATTCCGCCACCGTCGAAGGATGCACACCATGAGATCCAGACTCACGTCACTGCTGCTCGTCGCGATGCTGGTACTCGCGGGCAACGTCGGCGCGCAGCAGTATCCGGTCAAGCCGATCCGGATCGTGGCGCCGTTCACCGCCGGCGGCACTGTCGACCTGCTCTCGCGGCTGCTCGGACAACGGGTTTCGCAACTGGCGAAGCAGCCGGTCGTGATCGAGAACCGCCCGGGGGCCGGCGGCAATATCGGCATGGAGGTCGTCGCGCGATCCGCACCCGATGGGTACACGCTGGTGATGGGCTCGATCGGCACGTGCTCGCTCAACCAGCATCTCTATGCCAGCCTGGGCTACAACGTGGAGCGCGATTTCGTGCCGGTCATGTACGTCGGCGCGGTCGCGAACCTCCTCGTCGTCAATCCGGGCGTGGCCGCCAACAGCGTGAAGGAGCTCGTTGCGTTGGCCAAGGCCAAGCCGGGGCAACTGACCTATGCGTCGTCGGGTTTCGGGTCGTCGCTGCATCTGGCGGGCGAGCTGTTCAACTCGCTGGCCGGGGTCGACCTGCAGCACGTTCCCTACAAGGGCTCCGCACCCGCGATCAACGACATCGTCGGCGGCCAGATCAATGTGATGTTCGACAACATGCCGTCGATGTTTCCCCAGGCCCAGGCCGGCAAGGTCCGGCCGCTCGCGGTGACCGGCGCCAAACGGTCGCGCCTGTTCCCGAACGTGCCCACGATGCAGGAAGCCGGTTACCCCGGTTTCGTGCTGACCGCCTGGTTCGGCGTCCTGGTCCCGGCGAAGACACCGCCGCCGGTGGTAGCGCAACTCAACGCCTGGTTCAACGAAGCGCTGAAGGACCCGACCATCCAGAAACGGCTCGCGGACATCGACTTCGACCACGGTGGCGGCAGCGGTGCCGATTTCACGCGCCTCATCAAGTCTGAATCGGACAAATGGGGCAAGCTCATCCGCGACAAGAACATCAAAGCTGAGTAGTCAGTTGCTGGCGGGGTCGGACGCCTCCGCTGCCAGTTCGGCGCGCAGCGCGGTCTTCAGCACCTTCCCGTAGTTGTTCTTCGGCAACGCGGCGACGAAGCGGTAGCGCTTCGGCCGCTTGAAGCGGGCAATGTGTTCGAGGCACAACTGGTCGAGGGCGTCGGCAGCGATCGCTTCACCGTCGCGTGACACCACGAACGCCACCACTTCTTCGCCCCACTCCGGGTGCGGCGCGCCGACGACCGCGACCTCGGCGACAGCCGGATGCAGCAGCAAC
>JAYTTO010000369.1:0-6258 GCA_043744975.1 Betaproteobacteria bacterium
AGCGAGAGGGCGACGTTGAGCGCATCCTGCAGCCTCGCAGGTCCAGAGCGTTTGATTCCTGCGAACTCCCATGCATCAGGGGGCGCGGACGGTGATCAGCCCGCGTTGCGTCAGGCTTGCCAACTCGCGTTGCACGGCCCCTGACCCGCTGCCCACCAACCCGGTCGCATAAAAACGGTCCGGCGATGGCAGGGATTGGAATGCCGCCGACTTCTACCCGGGATTCCGGTACGCGCCCACGGACCGCAGCGCGCCCGACCGGAGAACGCAAGCAGGTCGTGACCGAGAACGACAAAAGTCCCGGAACGTCGACTCTCCGGGGCTTCCTGGCGTGGCAGCGGATCGCACGAAATCCGATGGAACTCGCATCTGGTGGCCAAGGGCGGAATCGAACCACCGACACAAGGATTTTCAATCCTCTGCTCTACCGACTGAGCTACTTGGCCAGATTCGGACACGCGGCCCGGACTTGCACCGCGCGAAAGAGGGCGCATGGTAATTACCAGGGGGTCAAGCGTCAACCAAGATGCTTGACGCGCCCTGCGTGGCCCGATAGCTACGTCACCAGATGCTGCGGCTTGCCGGCCTCCCAGGCCTCGACGTTGTCCATCAACTGGTCGGCGAGGAATTGCATCGCGCCATCGGAGGCCCACGCGACGTGCGGCGTGAGGATGAAGTTCGGACGGCGCTCGTCGAGCAGCGGATTGCCGTCGCGCGGCGGTTCGGTGGTCAGGACGTCGAAGCCGGCGCCGGCAATGAGGCCTTCGTCGAGCGCCTGGATCAGTGCCGCCTCGTTGACCAGGCCGCCGCGGGCGGTGTTGATCACGATGGCGCTGCGCTTCATCGCCCGGAACTGCGGCAGGCCGATCAGGTCGCGCGTGGCGGCGGTGAGCGGCAGATGCAGCGACAGCACGTCTGCCTCCGCGATCACCTGGTCGAACGGCGTGAACTCGACGCCGTCGGCCTTCGGTGGCGCGTGGTCCGCGAACAGCACCTTCATCCCGAAGCCGCGCGCGATCTTCGCGGTGCCTTGGCCGAGTGCACCCTCGCCGATGATGCCGAGCGTGGACCCGAACAGGTCGCCGATGCTGTGGGGAAAGAAACAGAAGTTGGGCGACTGCTGCCAGACGCCGTTCTCGACGTCCTGCCGGTAGGCGAGCAGGTTGCGCCGCAGCGCCAACAGGAGCGCGAACACATGCTCGGGCACCGTGTGCACGGCGTAGTTGCGGATGTTCGCCACGGCGATGCCGCGCGCGCGGGCTGCGGCGATGTCGACACAGTCGTAGCCGGTGGCCGCCACCGCAATCATCTTCAGGTTCGGCAACTGCGCCAGCGTCGGCTCGCGCAGTTGCGTCTTGTTGATGAGGGCGATCGTGGCATCCGCGAGCCGGCCCACGACCTGGTCGGGCGTGGTCGACTCGTACGCCGCGTAACTGTGCGGAAACCGCAGCGGCCGCAGCGTTGCCTTGACCGAGTTGCGTTCGAGAAACACCACCCGATGGGCCACGCTCAGTTCCCTTCGGTGGAGCCGGTGGACTGCGAGGCGTACACGACTTCGCTGCGCGCCACGCGCTTCTTCGGGATCTCGTCGTTGCCGCGCCAGTACTTCATCGCCGCAGCGACGCCGCTGCCCGGCTCGATCCTGATGCCGACATCGAGCATCGCCATTTCTGCGCCGCCCAAGGCGCCGATCAGCATGAGCTCGTTGAGATCGCCCAGGTGGCCGATGCGGAACACCTTGCCGGCCACCTTGGAGAGGCCTGCGCCCAGCGCCAGGTTGTAGCGCCGGAACGCGACATCGATCACATGCGCGCTGTTGATGCCTTCAGGCACGACGATCGCCGACACCGTGTCGGAATACCACTTCGGCGCCTTGGCGCACAGGTCGAGCTTCCAGCCGTTCTGGATCGCCGCGCGCACGCCCGATGCGAGGTAGTGGTGCCGGTGGAAGATCTGGTCCAGCCCCTCTTCCATGATCATGGTGAGCGACTCGCGCAGGCCATGGAGCAGCGGCAGCGACGGGGTATACGGGAAATAACCGCTGGCATTGGCCTTCAGCATCTCGCCGAAATCGAAATAGCAGCGTGGTTGCGTCGACTGCTCGCGCGCTGCCAACGCCTTCGGGCTCACGCACACGATCCCCAGGCCGGCCGGCAGCATGAGGCCCTTCTGCGAACCCGCGACGCAAAGGTCGACGCCCCACTCGTCCATGCGGAAGTCGATGCTGGCAAGCGAACTGACGGCATCGACCATCAGCAGCGCCGGATGCTTGGCGGCATCCATCGCGCGGCGGACGGCGGCGATGTCGCTGGTGACGCCGGTCGCCGTTTCGTTGTGGGTGGCCAGCACGGCCTTGATCTTGTGGCCCTTGTCGGCTTCGAGGATCTCGAGGTAGCGCTCGACCGGGACACCTTCACCCCATTCGCAGTCGACGACTTCGGCCTTGAAGCCCAACTTGCCGACCATCTCGATCCACAGGTGGCTGAACTGGCCGAAGCGCGCGGCCAGCACGGTGTCGCCGGGCGACAGCGAGTTGGTGAGCGCCGCTTCCCAGCAGCCGGTGCCGGAGCTCGGAAAAATGAACGGGGTGCCGGTTTCGGTCTTGAAGACCTTCTTCAGGTCGCCAAAGATCGCGCGCGTCAGGTCAGGAAACTTGGACGAACGGTGATCTTCCATCGCGACGACCATGGCGCGCTGGACGCGGTCCGGCACGTTGGTGGGTCCGGGAACGAACAGGAAATTGCGACCTGCCATGATGCGTCTCCTCGTTTGCGGTTTGTGTTGGATGGGGCTCGACGGCCCGTGCGGTGGGTGCTTTTGCCGGTGCGGCCTGCCGTCGCGGCAGACCGCCACCGTAGCCGTCGTCAGTTGTGGAACGTGGGGCCGTAGACCGGGAAGCGTCCGCACAGCGCGGTGACGTCGGCAGCCACACGCTGCACCACCGCGTCGTCGCCGGGCGTTTCGAGCACGTCGGCCATGTGGTTCGCGATCTGCGCGGCCTCGGGCTCGCCAAAGCCGCGCGTGGTCATGGCCGGCGTGCCGATGCGGATGCCGCTGGTCACGAACGGCTTCTCGGGGTCGTTCGGGATGGCGTTCTTGTTGACCGTCATGTGGGCGCGTCCGAGCACCGCCTCGGCCTCCTTGCCGGTGATCTTCCTGGCGCGCAGGTCGAGCAGGAACACATGGCTCTCGGTGCCGCCGGACACGATCCGCAGGCCGCGCCCGGTGAGCGTCGTCGCCATCGCCTTGGCGTTGGCCTTCACCTGCTTCTGGTAGGCCTTGAACTCCGGCCGCAGCGCTTCCTGGAAGGCCATTGCCTTGGCCGCGATCACGTGCATCAGTGGCCCGCCCTGGATGCCGGGGAAGATCATGGAGTTGAGCGGCTTCTCGAACTCGGCGTCGGCCAGGATGATGCCGCCACGCGGGCCGCGCAGCGTCTTGTGCGTGGTCGAGGTGACGAAGTGGGCGACGCCCACCGGGTTCGGATACTCGCCGGCGGCGATCAGACCGGCGTAGTGCGCCATGTCGACCAGGTGGTAGGCGCCGACGCTGTCGGCGATCTCGCGAAAGCGCTTCCAGTCGATCACCAGCGAGTAGGCCGAAGCACCGGCCACGATCATCTTCGGCTTGTGCTCCTGCGCGAGCTTCGCCACCTGGTCGTAGTCGATCGCCTCAGTGGCCGGATCGAGGCCGTAGGTGACGGCGTGGTAGAACTTGCCGCTGAAGTTGACGGAGGCGCCGTGGGTCAGGTGCCCGCCGTGCGCGAGCGACATGCCGAGGATGGTGTCGCCGGGCTTGAGCATAGACATATACACCGCGGCATTGGCCTGCGAGCCGGAGTGCGGCTGGACGTTGGCATACGCCGCGCCGAAGAGCTGCTTGACGCGGTCGATGGCGAGCTGTTCGGCGATGTCGACATATTCGCAGCCGCCGTAATAGCGCTTTCCCGGGTAGCCTTCGGCATATTTGTTGGTGAGCACCGAGCCCTGCACCCGCATCACCGCCGGGCTGACGTAGTTCTCGGAGGCGATCAGTTCGACATGGTCTTCCTGCCGCTGCAGCTCGTGCTGCAGGGCGTCCCACAATTCGGGATCATCTACCGCGATGCTGCGATCGGTTGCGAACACGTTGCTCCTCCAGTTTGACGGCCGCGGTCGCGGTTGGACCCTGTGTTGACCGTACATGAGTTTATCGAAATTACACCGCTGGCTCCATTAGACTTATTTATGCATTTCCGGGCAGTGTTGAATAGGTTTTCATAGGCAAGAAAATTCATAACCCGTTCCGAAAGCCCTCTCGATGGTGCTGCCCGGACGGCTCCGCAGCGGCTTGTCGCCAACCGTCCAAACCTACGATCCACCGAGGAGGAATTGAAGAAAATGTCGTCCGATATCGAAATCGCCCAGAAGGCGAACATGCTGCGCATCACCGCGATCGCCCGCGACCGCCTCGGCATCGACGATGCCCACCTCGAGCCCTACGGACACTTCAAGGCCAAGCTCTCGCTCGACTACATCGACAGTCTGGCAGGTCGTCCCGACGGCAAGCTGATCCTCGTCACCGCGATCAGCCCGACCCCGGCCGGCGAAGGCAAGACCACCACCACGGTCGGCTTGGGCGATGCGCTGAACCGCATCGGCAAGAAGGCGCTCATCTGCCTGCGCGAGCCGTCGCTCGGTCCGGTGTTCGGGGTCAAGGGCGGCGCGGCCGGCGGCGGCTACGCGCAGGTCGTGCCGATGGAAGACATCAATCTCCACTTCACCGGCGACTTCAGCGCGATCGCGCTCGCGAACAACCTGCTCGCGGCGATGCTCGACAACCACATCCATCACGGCAACGAGCTCGACATCGACGTCCGCCGCATCGCGTGGAAGCGCGTGGTCGACATGAACGACCGGGCGCTGCGCGACATCACCGCCGCGCTGGGCGGCCCCGCCAACGGCCATCCGCGCCAGGACGGCTTCGACATCGTGGTGGCCTCCGAGGTGATGGCGATCTTCTGCCTCGCGACCTCGCTGAAGGATCTGAAGCAGCGCCTCGGCAACATCGTGGTCGGCTACACGCGGACGCAGCAACCGGTGACCGCGCGCGACCTCAAAGCGCACGGCGCCATGGCGGTGCTCCTGAAGGATGCGCTCAAGCCCAATCTGGTGCAGACGCTGGAGAACAATCCGGCGATCCTGCACGGCGGCCCGTTCGCCAATATCGCGCACGGCTGCAGCTCCGTGCTCGCCACGCGCGCCGGCCTGAAGCTCGCCGACTACGTGGTGACCGAGGCCGGCTTCGGCGCCGACCTGGGCGCCGAGAAGTTCATCGACATCAAGTGCCGCAAGTCGGGGCTGCGCCCCGATGCCGTGGTGATCGTCGCGACGCTGCGGGCGCTCAAGTTCCATGGCGGCGTCGGCGTGAAGGACCTCAACCAGGAGAACCTCGCCGCGCTCGAGAAGGGCCTGACCAATCTGGAGAAGCACGTCCACAACGTGCGCGAACACTTCGGCCTGCCGTGCGTCGTGTCGGTCAACAATTTCACCTTCGACACCGATGCCGAGCGCGAATTGCTGCGCACCCACATGGCAAAGCACGAGACACCGGTGGTGTTCGCCCGGCACTGGGCCGAAGGCGGCAAGGGCGCGGAGGACGTCGCGCACGCCGTGGTCGATATCATCGACCGCAACGCCGGCAAGTCGGGCTTCAAGTTCGTCTACGAAGAGTCGGCGACGCTGATGGAGAAGGTCACGGCGATCGCGACCAAGATCTACGGCGCGGCGGGCGTGACGGCGGACGCGACGGTCAAGGCCCAGATCCAGAAGCTGCAGGAGGACGGCTACGGCCACTACCCGGTGTGCGTGGCCAAGACCCAGTACTCGTTCTCGACCGACCCGAACGCGAAGGGTGCACCGACCGGCCACACCATCAACATCCGCGAGGTGCGGCTGGCGGCGGGCGCCGAGTTCGTCGTGATGGTGTGCGGCAACGTGATGACGATGCCGGGTCTGCCGAAGGTGCCCTCGGCGGAGCGCATCGATCTGGACGACGACGGCAAGGTGGTCGGGCTGTTCTAGCCTCGATCCCGGCTCTACCAAGAAAACGGCCTGCGGAGCGATCCGCAGGCCGTTCTTTTTTTGTCGCGCGGGCAACAGCACCCGCCGGGCCTGCCAGCGGCCGGAGTCCACTGTCCTTCGGCAGGCTCAGACAGTCCGCAGGGACTGTCTGAGCCCGGCATCAACCCACAAGGGCGCTGCTTTGCCTTCAGTGCGC
>JAYTTO010000370.1:0-11122 GCA_043744975.1 Betaproteobacteria bacterium
CGGCTGGTGGCCGTGCGGTTGGATGAGGGGGTGGAGCGGTTGTATTGAAACGGACTGTTCGGCGTCAGTGACTGGGTCGGCGACCATAGCCGATGATGCGCCCGTAAAACGGAAACCCAAGTAATGAAAGTAAGACGTTTCATTTGTTTCCCCTTTAATTGACAACAGTGGTGGTGTGCCGTTTCGCCTAACTTGGCATTCAGCGGCGGTGCGAAGCGCTGTCCGTCGGCAACGCCTTGGTCGGCGATCTTCTACTATTAAAAGCGAACCTCGGACCGGTTTCCCTTCCCCAGATTGCACTCGTGGCAGAGGGCCTGTAGGTTAGAGCGTTCGGTGCGGCCACCTTGGGCGAAAGGTTTGATGTGGTCGACATGAATCTTCACACCGTCCTTGGGCGCGCGACCACAAAGAACGCAATGTCCGCCAGCCGTTTCCAAAACCTGGTACCGGAGCGAAAGGGAAATCATCCGGCCAGCGCCGCTGGGAGTCCGCACTTCGACCTCGACTGGTGAGAATGTCGGCAACCCTGGAAGAGCGTATTCCTTGTTGCCCATGTAATGCCCCTTGAGTAACGCTGCCAGCGCAAAATCCCGGAGGAATGCGTTAGCGGTGGTGTCAACGAAACGTCCCTCGTCGGCGTCGAACGTCCCCAAGACCACACGCTGCTGCTTCACTTCAAGGCCCAAGTTCGTCAAGGCGGAGCGGAGTTGTGCTGCCCGCTGCGACCGCGCCACAACGGAAATACCCCGGGTGGAGAGGCGGATGGTCTGCTCCAGGGTGAAGATACGTTTCTCTTCTTGGAGAAGCGTGAGATTCAGAGAGAACAACATTCCTCTTTTTGTGTAACAGAAAAGTCGATAGTGGCCTGAGGCGTTCAGATACAGCTGAAGGGAGAGTTCCACCCGTCGATCAGGAAGTTCGAAGGTGAATTCCTGAGACCGACCGAGCAAGTTTATTGGGTCATCGTTGTACCGGAACCGAGACGTTGTCAGGATGCCAAAGTAGCCTTGGATCGGGGGGTTCGAAAGGTCCAGCTGCAGACGCTCCACACGCGCGCTCAAGAGGGTGTCTGCGAAGGCGGTAGCGTACTTTGGAACTTTAATATTAGGCATAGTAACATCCTCTTTTAAAGGGATCCGGTCTGTACTTGGCGACGGAATTGGCATCGGCATCCTGGAATACTAGATTCCTGGATTCGTGACCTCACCTCGTAGATGGCTCACCGTGAGGGTGAAAATATATAGTTAATCGCGCATAGTGTTGAGACAATATCGGCATGAGCCGACTGCGTGTTACCCAGCTGCAATACGACCTCACGCCGGTGGCCGGACTGGCCTTGGTGGGACACTACCTGAAGACTTTTGCGCCGGTGTTGTCGCGGCTCGACAAGATGCTGCCGGTGCGCAGCAACGGGAAAAGGGGCCAGGCTCGGAGTTTCTACTGTGTACATGAGTCAGACTCTCACATCTGGACTGGTGGTATCAGCCGCCCTCACGTGATCTGCAACACCAGACGTCGGCCGCACGCTTTCACGTACTTGCGCAACGTTGCCACCGGGGGCGAGTGTTTTCCTGTGGCCAGGGACCGCTCCAGCCTGGCGATCGCTGGTGCCTGTGTCCCCATGCGCTCGGCGACTTGTGCTTGCGTGAGGCCAGCGTCTTGCCGTGCCTTCAACAAGGCATCGAGCAACGCGGATTCCTCGCGCTCGAGGCGGTCGACTTCGGCGCGTACGCCGGGTCGTTCCAACAACTTCTTGACGAGTTGATCATGGGTTCGCATGTTTGATTTCCCTCATTCGTGCCTCCGCGACCGCTCGCTCGCGCGGGGGCGTCGTGCGGCTTTTCTTGACGAAGGGCGATGTATCTCGCGGCAATGGTATCCGGCAAGGCCGGGATCTCCTCTTGCACGCGCTCGCTGTAGTAGGCGATCTTGTATTCCAAGAGGGAGCGGTAACAAATATGTTATTGCGGCGCAAGACTGCCTGCGTGACTGCTATAGCGCTGGCGCGTGCGGAAGCGAACGTATGTAGTCCTTCCGATCAAGCGCAGAAACAACAAGGCCGACATCGAAATGTCGGCCTTGTCCTTGCGACTGCGATCTACCTGATCGCAGCCGATGTCACGTCGATCAGGCTTTCGTCGTCGTCGCCTTCTTCGCGCGCCGATAGCCGGCGATGCCGAACCCTGCCAAACCGGCCACCATCATTGCCCAGGTGGACGGTTCCGGCACCGGCGTGTTCGGTGTCACGAACCGCACGGAACCACGGATGTCGTTCACGTCGTCGCCGAAGTTGACTTCCACCAGTTCGGTTTCGTTCTCGCCGTGGCCATGGCGGTGACCCTGGACCGGCGGGGGCGGGGGTATGGCCGGGGGCTCGTTCGGCGGGGGCGGGGGCGGTACGTGGATCACATCCGTGATCTTCTGGTTGAACGCCACGGTGTCGATCAGGAAGTCCCAGACGGGCGGTGCGCCGTCGGCAGTGATCGTCACCTTGGTGATGCCGGTGGCGCTGATGACGTCGGCCAGGGCGTAGCCCGAGTTGAAGTTGGACGCGATGTTGGCCAGCGATTGGCTGGTAACCAGGGTCGCACCTTTGTAGGCGTTGACGGTGTACGACTGGTTGAAGGTCTCGCCATTGAAGAGCGCGAAGCTGACTTCGGTCGTCGTGAACGCCGGGTTCACGTCGATCGTCAGGGCTTTCGACAGGCCGTTGCCGAAGTCCGCGGTGCCATAGACGTTTGGCACCGTGGCGAACGCGATCGCCGGGAAGAACGTCGCGAAGCCCAGGACCACGCCGCCGGAGAAGGTGGCCGGCGTCGTCGTGATGGTCTCCGGACCCGGTACTGCAACGTAGATGCTCGGTCCGGTCGGGCGGTTGGGGGTGTTTTCGAAGTCGACCAGCGCGACGGCCGCGCCAGCCGGCGATATGCCGCCGGCAAGGGCCACGACGCCGGCGGCGACGGTTCCTGCAAGTTTCATCTTCATCGAGGTAATCCTTGTTGTATGGGATAGGTTCGCGGAAGCGGTCTGAACACTCCCGTGGCGTTCTCAACACATCCTGGCAATGCAAATGACGTTGCAAGTCGATCGGTGTGGCCAACAGGGCGCTGCGCGGGAGCACCTTCCCGAACGTTTGATCGCCGCGAAATATGGGAAAAAACGCCACATACTTCGCTTGACGGAAGTTAGCACAAAGTCATTTCATTTGTGGGAACTTTTTCAGCGTTTCTGGTGATCCGCTGTTTCGGCCGGGATCCGAGCCCTCCGCGCCGATCTACCCGCCGGCGACGACGTCCAGCACGGCAGCCCCGTAGCGGGCGAGCTTGCGTTCGCCGATGCCGCTGATGGCGGCGAGCCCGCCCAGGTCGCGCGGCCGGCGCTGGGCGATCTCGGCCAGCGTGCTGTCGTGGAAGATCACGTAGGGCGGTACGCCCTGTTCGCGGGCTTCGCCCAGGCGCCAGGCCTTCAGGCGGTCGAACACGCCGCCGTCCAGCGGACTCGGCAGGGTGGTGGTCCCGCGCCGGGGCCGGCGGGTCTTGTCGCCGCCGACGGCGCGGCGCAACTCGACCATCTGCTCACCCTTGAGGACGGCACGGCTTGCCTCGGTCAGCCGCAGCGCCCCGTGCGCCTCGTGATCGACCGCGGCCAGGCCGAGCGCGACAAGCTGGCGGATCACGCTGCGCCAGGACGGTTCGTCGATGTCGGCGCCGACGCCGAACACGGCGAGCTGGTCGTGTTGCCAGCGCGTCATGCGCTCGCCGCCCTTGCCGCGCAGGACGTCCATGACATGCAGGGCGCCGAAGCGTTGGCCGGTGCGGTAGATGGCCGATAGCGCCTTGCGCGCGGCGTCGGTGGCGTCCCAGGTCTCCGGCGGCGTGATGCAGGTGTCGCAGTTGCCGCAGGGCTCGCTTGCTTCACCAAAGTAGGCGAGCAGGCGCACGCGCCGGCACGCCGCGGTCTCGCACAGGCCGAGCAGGGCATCGAGCTTGGCGGTGGCGATGCGCTTGAAGTCCTCACCCCCCTCGGACTGGTCGATCATTCGTTTCTGCTGCACGACGTCGGCGAGGCCGTAGGTCATCCAGGCATCGGCGGGGTCGCCGTCGCGGCCGGCGCGTCCGGTCTCCTGGTAGTAGCCCTCGATGCTCTTGGGCAGGTCGAGGTGCGCCACGAACCGCACGTCGGGCTTGTCGATGCCCATGCCGAAGGCGATGGTGGCCACCATCACGATGCCCTCGTCGGTGCGGAAGCGCGATTGGTTCTTCGCCCGTGTCGCGGTGTCCATCCCGGCGTGATAGGGCAGGGCCGAGACCCGTTGCGTCGCCAGCCACGCCGCCGTTTCGTCGACCTTGCGCCGCGACAGGCAATACACGATGCCGGCGTCGTGCTCGTGCTCCTCGCGGATGAAGCGCAGCAACTGCGCGCGCGGATCGACCTTGTCGACGATGGTGTAGCGGATATTGGGCCGGTCGAAGCTCGACACGAACACCCGTGCGTCGTCGAGGCCAAGGCGCTGCATGATCTCGGCGCGCGTCTGCGGATCGGCCGTCGCGGTGAGCGCGATGCGCGGCACGTCGGGGAAGCGCTCGTGCAGCACCGAGAGCTGCAGGTACTCGGGCCGGAAGTCGTGACCCCACTGCGACACGCAGTGCGCCTCGTCGATGCCGAACAGGGCGATACGGCCGCGCGCGAGCAGGTCGAGGCAGCGCGCCGTCGCCAGGCGTTCCGGCGCGATGTAGAGCAGGTCGAGCCGGCCGGCGGCGAACTCGCGTTCGACCGCGCGTGCCTGGTCCGCGTCGAGCGCCGAATTGAGGAACGCCGCGCGCACCCCGAGCTGGGTCATGGCCGCAACCTGGTCCTGCATGAGCGCGATCAGGGGCGACACGATCACGCCGGTGCCCGGGCGCAACAGTGCCGGCACCTGGTAGCAGAGCGACTTGCCGCCGCCGGTCGGCATCAGGACAAGCGCATCCCCGCCGGCGGCGACGTGCTCGATCACATCCTGCTGTTGGCCGCGGAAGGCGGGGTAGCCGAAGGTCTCGCGCAGGACGTCCAGCGTGGCCGGATTCGATGAAATGGTGTTCGGTAGCATGGTGCCGCAGGGGTCCCGGCACGCCGTCCGGCGATTGCGGACTTCTCGCCAAGCCCCTGAAAATGGGTTTGCTTTCGGGAAAACCGCTGTATTATCCGACCCCAAGGATACGCCGCCGCAGTACCCGGTCCGCGGCCTGATCCCATCGTGGCGACCGCCCGGTTCGCCCGATCCTCCACCATGAAGTCGAATCTGCCTGAACCGGATCCGTCGCCCCCAAGGCGCGGCAGGCCGATCTCAGGAGATTGCTTTTGTCGCTGACATTTGATGGTCTCGGCCTTTCGGCCGAACTCTTGCGTGCCGTAACCGAAGAAGGCTACGTACACCCCACCCCGGTCCAGGTGCAAGCCATTCCGGCCATCCTCGCCGGACGTGACGTCCTCGCCGGCGCCCAGACCGGCACCGGCAAGACCGCCGGCTTCGCCCTGCCGATGTTGCAACGGCTCGCCGCCGAAGACGCCGCCGACCAGCCTGGGCGTCGCCGCTTGCGGGCCATGATCCTCACCCCGACCCGCGAACTCGCGGCCCAGATCGAGGAAAGCGTCCGCACCTACGGCCGCCACCTCGACCTCAAGTCCACCCTAATCTATGGGGGCGTCGGCATGACGCCCCAGGTCGATGCCCTGAAGCGCGGGGTCGACATCCTCGTGGCCACCCCGGGCCGCCTGCTCGATCACATCGGCCAGAAGACCGTCGATCTCTCCGGGATCAACACCCTGGTGCTCGACGAAGCCGACCGCATGCTCGACATGGGCTTCATCCGCGACATCCGGCGCATCCTTGCGATGCTGCCGGCCAAGCGCCAGAACCTGCTGTTCTCCGCTACCTACAGCGATGAGATCCGTGAACTGGCAGACGGCATGCTGCACGACCCCGTGATGATCGAGGTCGCCCGCCGCAACGCGGAATCCGAACTCGTGGCGCAGCGTGTTCACCCGGTCGACCAGTCGCGCAAGCGCGAGCTGCTCGCCCATCTGGTCTCCAGCGGCGACTGGCGGCAGGTGCTGGTGTTCGCGCGCACCAAGCACGGCGCCAACCGCCTCGCCCAGCAGCTCGAGAAGCAGGGTATCGACGCCGATGCGATCCATGGCAACAAGAGCCAGCCGCAGCGCCTTCGCGCCCTGCGCAGCTTCAAGGAAGGCACCATCCGCGTGCTGGTCGCGACCGACATCGCCGCGCGCGGCCTCGACATCGAGGAACTCCCGCATGTGGTCAACTTCGAGTTGCCCAACGTGCCGGAAGACTATGTGCACCGCATCGGGCGCACCGGCCGCGCCGGTAGTTCCGGCGAAGCCATATCGCTCGTGTGCCATGAAGAGCTGCCGTTGCTCGCCGAGATCGAGAAACTGATCCGCCGCAAGATCGAGCGCTCGGTGGTCCCCGGCTTCGAGCCCGGCACCGCTTCCGAGGCACCGCAACAGGTCGCGTCGGATCGCCCGCCCCGGCCGGAACGTGTGCGCGGCGATGCCGTCCCCGAGGCTGGCGTCAGCGCCGGTCCGGTGCACAACCCCGAACGCCGGGGCCGCAATCGTCGCGGTCGCGGTGGCGAAAGCCGCGGCGGAGAAGGACGCGGTGGAGAAGGACGCGGCAAGCCCAATCCGGGCGTGACCGCCGTCGCCGCCGATGTCGTGAAAGTATCGCAGCCAGAGGCCGGGGACGACCTCAACGTGCAGCGGCCGCCGAAGCTGCCGGGCGAGGTCGAAGGCAATTCGCCCCGGGCGGAACGGGTACCGGGCGAGGTCGATGGCAACCAGATGCCGCGAGCCGCGCGACCGCCCCGATCCGAAGGCCGGCGTGGCGACCAACCGTCGCGGGTCCAGGGCGAGCCCGATGGCAATGTGCTGATCCCGACTCGCGAGCCCTCGGCCACCGACGAATACGACGAGCGGCAACCGCTGTCGAATGCCTCGTCGCCGTTCCCGTCCTCGGGCCGCGTGTTCGGCGAGCCGAATTCTCGCGGCGGCGGTGGCAAGCCGTTCCGCGGCGCGGCGCGTGGCAATGGTGGCGGGCAGGGCGGCAACGGCCAGCGCCAGGGTAACGGGCAGCGCCAGGGCAACGCTAGCAATCGCACCGGCACCGGCAATGGCAATGGCAATGGCACCAGCACCAGCAACGGCAACGGCAATGGCAATGGCAATGGCAATGGCAATGGCAATGGCAATGGCAACGGCAATGTCGCAAGGCCTGCCGGCGCGGGCCGGCCGGGACAGGGGCGCGCCCGTCGCGCCGGTGGTCCGGCACGTCCGGGCAGCAACCCGCGGCGCCCGGATTGAGCCGCTAGCGGCTTCCTTCCTTCCTTCCGGGAGATCAGCCTTGTTGACCCTTTCCGAAACCGATCTCGATCGGCTCGAGGGCCTGCTGTCGGGCGACCAGCTCGGCGGCAACGCCATGCCGCTCGATGCGATGCAGGGCTTTCTGTGCGCCGTCGCCAGCGCACCCCAGCCAATCCCGGTGCAGCGCTGGCTCGCCGCCGCGCTCGGCGACGAACACGACTGGGAGAACGACCCCCAGGCCGCCGAGGCGGTGGCGTTGGTGAAGCGCTTCCATCAGGAGATCGTGCTCGCGCTGGTCGAGGGCGAGCGGGTCGATCCGATCCTCTATCCCGTGTCCGACGAAAGCGAGGAACACGACTACGCGATGTGGGCGCTCGGCTACCTCGAGGCCGTCGATCTGTGCGAGCCGGCATGGGAAGCCGCGAGCGATGCCGATGAAGTCGAAGACATCCTGTTTCCGTTCCTGATCCTCGCTGGCGGCCTTGAGCACGATGCCGTGCTGCGCGCGTCGCTCGAATTGAAGCCGCAGGAAGAACAGGCGCTGATCGAGAATTGCCGCGACGAACTGCCCGATGCCGTGCAGGAGGCCTTTGACTACTGGGCCGGGAAGCGCAAGCCCGAGACGTTCCGGCGCGACGGCCCGAAGATCGGCCGCAACGATCCCTGCATCTGCGGCAGCGGCAAGAAATTCAAGCAGTGCTGCGGCGCCCCGCATACAGAACACTAGAGAGAACAACCCCCCCAGCCTTCCTGCGGTCGGCACCCCCCAATGGGGGGCACTGCGCTTGGGGCGGCCCGGCGCGCAGTCGAACAACCCCCCCAGCCTTCCTGCGGTCGGCACCCCCCAATGGGGGGCCAACTTGCAAGCCCGCGCCGGACGCTACAGCCGCGGGCTTTTTTGCGCCTGTCGAATCCGTGTCTGAACGACGACGCCAGCACCGCGCCGGGCCGACGTGAGCGCCTGCCTCG
The DNA here is from genome assembly GCA_043744975.1 of Betaproteobacteria bacterium. Lineage (GTDB taxonomy): Bacteria > Pseudomonadota > Gammaproteobacteria > Burkholderiales. The sequence goes on from JAYTTO010000370.1 coordinate 8,332, forward strand.
GGCAGGAGTCGGGCCGATGAACCGCGGCGAGGGCGTGGTTCAGCCCTTGCCGACGGTCGCCGGGCGCGGGCGCCGCAGTTCCTTGAACTCGTCCAGTTCCCAGGGCCGCAGCGCCAGCAGCAGGCTGCAGTTGCGGCGCTCGCCCAGCGGCAGGTGCTTCTCGTCCGCGTGCAGTTCCGCGAATTCGTTGGCAAGCCGCCGCAGCCGTTGCATGACAGCGGCCTGCGATGCCGGCGAGAGCATTCCGCTCGAGAGCAGCATCAGCTCGTCCTTCTCGTCGAACCGAACGCGAAAGTATTCGTTCTGCGCCCGGGCCCGGAAGTATTGCTGGATCGGCCCGTTGGGCAGCCAGGTGAAGGTGTGGGTCACCAGCAGGCGGATGCGGTTCTCCGGCAGCAGTTCCAGGAAGTGGAGCCCATCGAGCCGCAGCAGCAGCTTGATGCATTCGGCCTTGGTCAGCGCATACGCGGTGACGATCTGGTCGACGGAGAGATGGTTGAGTGCGCAGATCGCGACCAGCAGCAGCTTGCGGTCGCTCATGATGGTGCGTTCCTGCTCCATGGTGAGCTTGGACACCGCGTCCTTGCCGCCGGCGCTCTGCCGTGCCAGTTCGACCATGGAGGTGCCCGCCAGGGCGCAGACCAGTTCGAAGCGCTCGAGGGTGAAACCGCCGCGAGAGAACAACCGCTTGACGCTGGCTTCGGAGAGGTTGAGGGTCTCGCCTACCTGTTGATAGCTGATGCGGCGCGCCCGCAGCGCGCGCTTCAGGGCGTCCATCATGGTTGCAGTCTCTGCCATCGGGTCTCCCGGTGTCGGTGGAGTTGCGTTGCATATTTTGATACTGCGCGGCGCGATGGTAACAACTTGCCGGCTCCGCGCACCGCGCCGTGCCGGTCTCGCGGAGCATCCGGGTCGAGCGCGGACGTCGCGCGACACCGAACGGGGATACCGACATGACCACTCAGACTCTGGAACTGGCGTTCAGCCGCGCGCTTGCGCACAAGGCACTGATCCGGCCCGATCTCATGGCCGAATGCTGGTCGTACCTCTCGCACCCGGGGCTGGGCGATCCGGCCCATGCCAACGGCACGGCGATAGAATCCGCCGGCACCGGCAACGCCGCGATGGGCCTCGAATCGGGGGCCCAGGTCTGACCGGATGCGCGGCGAGGTCTTGCGCCGAAGGGCCTGCCCTCACCGGCGGGCCCTTCGCATTTCCACCTTGTCGGTGTTTCAAGTTTCTCCGGCGAGCTGCGCCCGAATCTGCTCGACCCGCTTGCGGTTGACCCCGAGGTCGCTCGACCCCAACCGGGACGCCGAGCGCACGTGGACGACGCCGTCCTCGGGCGGAAACCAGAACTCGACGTCGTCGACGAACCCCATCAGTGGGCTCCCGTATTCGACGTACAGGTAGTCGCTGGTCTGGGTGACGATCAGAGTGCGCGGCGCGGCGCGCACAATCTCGACCAGCTTGCGCATCGCCGCGTCGCGCGGGCCCGTGTAGCGCAGCGGCGCGATGGCGTGATAGCCCTCGGTGACTTGGCTGTGCACGGCGTTCGGCGTGGCGGGCGGCGCCTTCAGGCGGCCGTTGCGCACCCCCAGATCGTTCGGTCGCTTGCCCGGAAACAGTCCCATCATCGCTCCTTGCCGTGTTTGCGGCTGCCAGCCGGTTATCATCATGCACTTCGATGCCGGTTGAAAGCGGCGCCGGCGCCGTCATTTGCCCGAAGTGGAGCCGGCAGCCTGGCCGATCCCTGCCGTGCCTCAAATCCCGAACCCCTGTCGTTCCCGTTTCCGGAGGTCGTTTGCCACCTGTTACCCAGGGCCTGCTGGGCCTGAACATCATCGGTTTTGCGCTGCAGGCCCTGATCGGGCCGTTCATCGTCGTGCACTTCGGGTTGTGGCCGATCGCCGGGGTCGACGAAACCGGCGTGCCGCCGTTCCAGGTCTGGCAACTGCTCACCTACGGTTTCCTGCACGGCAGCCTGACGCACCTGCTGTTTAACATGCTCGGCTTCTACATGCTCGGGCGGAAGGTCGAGCGCACGCTTGGTAGCGCCCGTTATCTGCAGTACTACCTCACGTGCGTGATCACCGCCGCCGTGGCCCAGTTGTTTGTGATGAACCTGATGGGCTCGCCGCCGTCGCCGACGATCGGCGCCTCGGGTGGCGTGTTCGGCGTGCTGCTCGCCTACGGGCTGCTGTTCCCGAAGGACGTGATCATGATGCTGATCCCGCCGATTCCGATGCCAGCCCGCTGGTTCGTGGTGATCTACGGGGTGATCGAGCTGGTGCTCGGGCTCACCGGCTCCCAGACCGGTGTCGCCCACTTCGCCCACCTCGGTGGCCTGGTCGGCGGCTTCTTCCTGCTCCAGTTCTGGCGCCGCCGCTGGCCATTCAATTAAGCGCCGAAGGCGCGTCCGTTCGGCTTGAGACGAATACCGGGCGCCAATCGTTTCCACGGGAAATCGGCCGGATCGGCCAGCATCGGTCCGGGCGCCTTGCACACCAGGATACGTTCCGCGATCGGGGCGAAATCGGCGCGGAAGTGCACCGAGCTCTTGTTCACCAGGATCGCCTCGGTGGTGGGTTCGATGCCGATGAACCGGTACATCTGCTGGTCCGCGAGCTGCGGCTTTTCGCAGGCGACGACAACCCGCACCCCGCCGATGCGCAGGCAGGCCGACGGCCCGATCGCCATGCGCGCGCCGCGATAGAACGGACCGGTGCAGGTGAAGCGCCCGTCGTGCAGGTTCTCGACCGTGAACGTGGCAGTGAAAGGGGCGTCGCCG
>JAYTTO010000371.1:0-2580 GCA_043744975.1 Betaproteobacteria bacterium
AAGAACGTCGACCCCGGAAACCGCGCATCCAGGTTCGTGTAGTTCACGCTGCCGTTCACGCTCAACTGCGGCAGCAACCCCGCCCGGCCCTGCGCGATCTTCTCCTGCCCGGCCAGGTAGCTCGCGCGCGCCCCACCGTACTGCGGGTCGGACACCCGCGCCTCCTGGTATACCGACAACAGGTCGCCCGCGACGGCAGGACCGGCAAGGGCGAGCAGGAACACGGGGATCGGAAAACGGGACCGGATTCGCATGCGATGCGTTCTTTCTGGAAATTAGTCGTGGTGCGTTTCAGGTTTCAGAGGTTTCGGTATTGGCGCATTCCGGGATCCACGACCTGCGCCCACGCGTTGATTGCTGCAGATCCCGCACCTCCCGCTGGCGCATCAGAACACAAAGCGCGCCGGTTCACGTGCACGCAGCAGCGGCGCAATGGAGGTTTCGAACAGGCCCGTCGTCGTGAATGCGCCGGCAGCCACTCGTACGACGAGCGTTGCGGTCATCGCCGGTGCGCGTCCGAGCACGGCAACCAGTCGACCGCCGATCGCGAGCTGATCCTTGAACTCCTCCGGAAGTACCGGCAGGGAACCACCGATCACGATCGCGCCGTAGGGCGCATGCCGGAGCCATCCGGCAGCGCCATCGCCGGTATCGAGCGTCACGTTGCGGATGCCATGCGCGTCGAGCCGCTGCGCCGCCGCACGCGAGAACTCGCCGATCACCTCGACGCTGTGGACATGTGCGGCCAGCCGGCTCAGCAACGCCGTCGAGTATCCGCTGCCGGTTCCGATCTCGAGGACGCGGTCGTTCGGCCCGACGCCGAGCTCCTGCACCAGCCGGGCCTCCAGCTTGGGCGCCAGCATGAACTGCCCATGGCCGAGCGGCAGATCGAGATCGGCAAAGGCCAGATGCCGATAGGCCTCCGGCACGAACTCTTGGCGCGGCAGATCGAGCAGCACGTCGAGGATGCGCTGGTCCAGCACATCCCACGTGCGGATCTGGCTCTCGACCATATTCGTTCGGGCAACTTCAAAATCCATCGTCGATACCAGCAGAACGGGCCATTTTCAGCCTTGCGATTATCACACAATTACTCTAGCCTCTCGCTCGAACGTGGGGGTCCTGTGCCGCCGGATCCGGTTTCGAATGCAACACGGTGACGGCACGGGTGAGAGATACCCTTCGAACCTGACACGGGTAATGCCGTCGTAGGGAAGCGTCGCTTATCGGGCCGGTCCGCCGGCCCATGCAGCGCTTCCTGCGCACGGCGCAAAACCAGGAGCCTGCAGCCATGAATGCCCATCCCAAGTTTCTCGAGTCGACCGCCCGGGTCGACAGCGCGGCGCTCAATCCGCTGCCCAATTCCCGCAAGGTCCACGTCACCGGGTCGCGCGCCGACATCCGCGTCCCCATGCGCGAAATTTCGCAGGCCGACACCCCCGCGTCGTACGGCGCCGAACGCAATCCGCCGATCTTCGTCTACGACACCTCGGGCCCGTATTCCGACCCCGCCGCCACCATCGACATCCGCCGCGGCCTGCCCGCGTTGCGCGAGGGCTGGGTGGTCGAGCGCGGCGACACCGAACTGCTGGCCGGCCCGTCGTCGTCGTTCGGCGTCGACCGCCTGCGCGATCCGGCACTCGCCGGGCTGCGCTTCGACCTGACGCGCAAGCCGCGACGCGCCCGCGCCGGTGCCAACGTGTCGCAGATGCACTACGCCCGCCGCGGCATCGTGACGCCCGAGATGGAATTCATCGCGATCCGCGAGAACCAGCGACTCGACGAACTGCCCGCGGTGCTCCTGCGGCAGCATGCCGGGGAGTCGTTCGGCGCATCCCTGCCGTCGACGATCACCCCCGAATTCGTGCGCGACGAAGTGGCGCGCGGCCGCGCGATCATCCCGGCCAACATCAACCACCCGGAGTCCGAGCCGATGATCATCGGCCGCAACTTCCTGGTGAAGATCAACGCCAACATCGGCAACTCCGCGCTCGGGTCCTCGATCGGCGAGGAGGTCGAGAAGATGACCTGGGCCATCCGCTGGGGCGGCGATACCGTGATGGATTTGTCGACCGGCAAGCACATCCACGAGACCCGCGAGTGGATCATCCGCAATTCGCCGGTGCCGATCGGGACGGTGCCCATCTACCAAGCGCTCGAGAAGGTCGACGGCAAGGCAGAAGACCTCACCTGGGAGATCTTCCGTGACACCCTGATCGAACAGGCCGAGCAGGGCGTCGACTACTTCACCATCCATGCCGGTGTGCGGCTGCCGTTCGTGCCGATGACAGCGAAGCGCCTCACCGGCATCGTGTCGCGCGGCGGTTCGATCATGGCCAAGTGGTGCCTGGCGCATCACCGCGAGAGCTTCCTCTACGAGCGGTTCGAGGACATCTGCGAGATCATGAAAGCCTACGACGTCTCGTTCTCGCTCGGCGACGGCCTGCGGCCGGGATCGATCCACGACGCCAACGACGAGGCCCAGTTGGCCGAATTGCGCACCTTGGGCGAGTTGACCGACATCGCCTGGAAGCACGATGTGCAGGTCATGATCGAGGGCCCCGGTCACGTGCCGATGCA
>JAYTTO010000372.1:0-4122 GCA_043744975.1 Betaproteobacteria bacterium
TGGGCCTGCTCGACCGCGTTGGCCTGGTGGACAAGGCCGGCGCCTATCCGTCGCAGCTCTCCGGCGGCCAGCAGCAGCGGGTGGCCATCGCCCGCGCGCTGGCGATGCAACCGCGGGCCATGCTGTTCGACGAGCCAACCAGCGCCCTCGATCCGGAGATGATCGGCGAGGTGCTCAAGGTGATCCGGGATCTCGCGCGCGAGGGCATGACCATGATCGCCGTGACTCACGAAATGGGCTTCGCGCGCGAGGTGGCCGACCGGATCGTCTTCATGGACCAGGGCCGGATCATCGAGGTCGCGCCGCCCGCCACGTTCTTCGCCAACCCTGGCACCGAGCGCGCGCGGCGGTTCGTAAGCCAGGTCCTCCGGCCCATGGATTGAGGTGACCACCCCCCCGCCTTCCTTCGGTCGGCGGGCAAATTGCACCGACGCGGTGCACCCATTCTTGGAAAGGCGTTTCCCGGCTATCGTCGGATCCACCTCATCTTCGCGACCAGAGGACATTGCCGTGAGTGGACCGATCGAGAAGCTGTACCGCTACCCCTTCAAGGGCCTGAGCCCGGCGTTGTTGACGTCGGTCGAACTGACCGCCGGCAAGGGCTTCCCGATGGACCGTGCCTGGGCCATCACCAACGGCATCGCCCAGGTCGATCGGGTGAATCCGAAGCCGATGCCCAAGACCGACTTCCTGATGCTGATGCTGCACGAGCGCCTCGCCCGGCTGCGCACGCGCTTCGAGGATGCGGGTGCCATGCTGCATATCGAGGGCGACGAGGTCGATGGGTTTTCGGCAAGCCTGGAGACGGCGGCCGGCCGGGAGCGGGTCGAAGCCTTCTTCACCGACTATCTGTGGGATGCCGTCGGCGACGGCAAACCCGAGGTCGTGTCGCGTCCCGGCCATCGCTTCACCGACGTGAGCGTGGTGTCGGCGTCGATGATGAATGCCGTGTCGCTGATCAACCTGAAGTCGGTGCAGGCACTTGCCGCCGCCACCGGCGCCCCGACCGATCCGCTGCGCTTTCGCGCCAACATCTACTTCGATGGCGGGCACGCCTGGGAGGAGTTCGACTGGCTGGACCGCGACATCATGATCGGGGACGCGCGCGGCACCGTGGTGCTGCGCACGCAGCGGTGTCCAGCCACGAGCGTGAATCCGGCCACCGGCATCCGCGATCGCGACGTGCCGGGCGAGATCGAGCAGCATTTCGGTCACCGCGACCTCGGCGTCTACGCCGAACTGAAGAGCGGCGGCGTGATCACGTCTGGGGCGGTGGTGCGTCCGGTCTGACCGGAACCGGGGAGCGTCCCGGCGCGAACGCATGGGGCCCCGGGCTCAGTTCCCCTTCACCCGCCACGGCGATGCCGGTCAGCGGCAACAGAAAACGTCTCGATCCGGTCATGGTGCCCTCTGGGTGGTGTCGACGCGCGGCACGGCGTGGCATCGGATCGGCGCCGCGGCCTGCCGACCGGGCAGCAGCGATTCAAGGGTGCCATACCAGCATTCGGGATAGCACCCGGCCCATCATCCTGGAACTCTCCCCCGGAAGCCGTGACGCCGCTCAGGGCCGGAAGAAGGTGATACCCCGCCACAGGGTGAGCATGCCGACCAGCACGAAGCCGGTACCGTAGCCGAAGCCCAGCGCTTCGGCGATCCAGATCGTCAGTGGCGTGAGCACGACGCCCGAGTAGGTGATTGCCAGCGTTCCGCCCGTTGCCATGGCTGCCTGCCCGGGCGCGACCAGGCGGCCGATCTGCGACAGGTGCACGCCGTTCCAGCCCACGGCGGTGGCGCCGAAACAGAACGCGAGGGCCAGTACCGCCGGCCATGGCCACGCGGCGCCGACCAGGGGAATCGTGAACGCCAGCAGCGACATCGCGATGCCGAGCGCGCCGAGCAGGATGCGCGGGGGCACGCCACGATCGCAGACCACGCCCCAGCCGATGCGCCCGATGATGCCCCCGACCATCGCCACCGACAGCGCCGCGCCGGCGGCCGTGACCGAGAAACCGGCGACGTCGTGCAACAGCACCACCAGATACGAGCCCAGGCACATCTGCATGCCCGAGTAGGAGAACGACGCCAGGGCCATGCGCCGCAGCTCGCGGTGATGCCACACCAGCCGCAGCGGATCGCGCACGCGGATGCCGCGCAACGCCACCTTGGGGTCGCGCGCCGCATCGACCTCGGCGCGGGCGCCCTGGACCAGAAACAGCAGGACGATCATGGCGACGCCGACCGTGAGCGCAGCGACGCGCCAGCCACCCGCATGCAGCAGCGGCGGCACCAGGACGCCGGCCAGCATGCCGCCCACCGGCACGCCGGTCTGCTTGAGCGAGAAGATGAACGCGCGCAGATGCGGCGGCGAGCGCTCGTTCAGGATCGCCGACGACGACGGCGTGACCGGACCGTAACCGAACCCGATGAGCAGCGCGCCGACGGCGGCCGTCGCCGGGTAGCCGAGCGTCATCGACGAGATGCCGAGAGCACCCAGCGCCAGGCAGATCTGGCTGGTGCGCAGCGGACCATAGCGCGCGATGAAGGCGGCACTCGCCGGGGCCGCGAGCGCCGCGCCGAAGTAGACCAGAACGGTCGAGAGTCCCGCGCTGCTCGCCGCGAGTCCCAGAGCGGGCGCCGCCACCGGCGCCAGCACCGGCGGAGTGAACACCGCCATCGAGACCATGGTCTGGATGAGCAGCGTCAGCACCACCGACGCGACGATGCCACTCATCGCCAGCCGCGGTCCGGAGGCGGTTGCCGCCGACCTGCCACGCCGTCGCCGGAACCAGTCAAGCGGCGGCCTGCTCCAGCGCCTGGCCGATGTCCCAGAGGATGTCGTCGATGTCCTCGATGCCCACGGAGAGCCGGATCATGTCGGGGAAAACGCCGGCGCGATTCTGTTCGTCCTCCGACAACTGGCGGTGGGTGGTCGAGGCGGGATGGATGACCAGCGTCTTGGCATCGCCGACATTGGCCAGGTGCGACAGGAACTGGCAGGCCTCGATGAAGCGGATGCCGGCCTCGACCCCGCCCTTGATGCCGAAGGTCATGATCGCGCCGGTGCCCTTGGGCAGATACTTCGCGGCCAGCTCGCGATAGCGGCTGGAGGCGAGGCTCGGGAAGTTGACCCACGACACCTGCGGATGCGCTTCGAGGTACTCGGCCACGCGCCGCGCGTTGGCGACGTGCCGGTCCATGCGCACATGCAGGGTTTCGAGTCCCTGCAGCAGCAGGAACGCGCTGAACGGCGACAGGCACGGCCCCATCGTGCGCAGCGTCTCCATGCGGCACTTCATGGTGAAGCCGAAATCGCCGAAGGTCTCGTGGAAGCGCACGCCATGGTAGCCGCGCGAGGGTTCGGTCATCTCGGGAAATTTGCCGTTGTCCCACGGAAACTTGCCGGACTCGACGATCACGCCGCCCATGGTCGTGCCGTGTCCGCCGATGAACTTGGTGGCCGAGTGCACCACGATGTCGGCGCCGAAGTCGATCGGCCGGCACAGGTACGGCGACGCGAAGGTGTTGTCGATCACCAGCGGCAGCCCGGCCTCGTGGGCGATGTTCGCGACCGCTTCGATGTCGAGCACGTTGATGCCGGGGTTGCCCATGGTCTCGGCGTAGAGCGCCTTGGTCTTCGAGGTGATCGCCCGGCGGAAATTCTCCGGATCGTCGGGCTGCACGAACTTGGTGTCGATGCCCATGCGCCGGAAGTTGACCTCGAACTGCGAGTAGGTGCCGCCGTAGAGCGTCGAGGCCGAGACCAGCTCGTCGCCGTTCTGGAGCAGCGTGAGCAGGGCGGTCATCTGGGCCGCCTGGCCGGACGCCAGCGCCAGCGCGGCCCGGCCGTTCTCGAGCGCCGCCATGCGCTCTTCGAACACCGCAACGGTCGGATTCGACAGCCGCGAATAGACGTTGCCGAAGGTCTGCAGGTTGAACAGGCTCGCGGCGTGATCGGCCGAATCGAACACGTAGGACGTGGTCTGGTAGATCGGCACGGCGCGCGCGCCGGTGGCGGCATCGGGGATCTGGCCGGCGTGCAGGCAGAGCGTGCCGAAGCCGTAGGAATGGTCAGCCATGTGCGGAACCCGGATGATGTTGAACGACGGGATTGTACGGGCCGGG
>JAYTTO010000373.1:0-1992 GCA_043744975.1 Betaproteobacteria bacterium
CCGATCTCCGCGTGCCAGCTCTTCACGTATCCGGTGGTGCGGGCGCCGATGGACGTGTCGGTGAACGCCTGCACGTTGCCCGGAAGAACGACGTCGCGCGAGGCACCCGATGCCTTGGCATTGATCACCGAAACGGTCATCACGTTGCGCGTCGCGGTTTCCTTCTCCAGGGCGGCGTTGGCATCACGCCGCGGCTGGATGCCGAAGAAAAAGGTCAGCCCGCCGATCGCGAGCAGGGCCACGACCATGAGCCAGCGAAGGCCCGAGCCGCCGCGCCGGACCGGTGCGCCGGCGGCTCTCATGTCGGGATTGTTTCCAGGGTTCTGCATCGATTGCTCCTCAAGCCGGCTGTGGGGTCCGCGTCGACGGCGTCGAGCGGTCGCGCTGGCGGAAGCCGTGGATGAGCGCGAAGACCACGGGAACGAAGAACAGGGTGGCGACGGTGGCGAATATCAGGCCGCCGATGACGGCGCGGCCGAGCGGCGCGTTCTGCTCGCCGCCTTCGCCCATGCCCAGCGCCATCGGCACCATGCCGATCACCATGGCGATAGCGGTCATCAGCACCGGGCGGAAGCGGCTGAAGCCGGCCTCCAGCGCCGAAGTGATCGCATCGTGTCCGGCGTCGAGCTGGGCCCGGGCGAAGTTGACCACGAGGATGCTGTTTGCCGTGGCGATGCCCATGGCCATGATCGCGCCGGTCAGGGCCGGGACGCTCACCGTGGTGCCGGTGGCGAACAGGATCCAGACGATGCCTGCCAGCGCGGCCGGCAGGGCGGTGATGATGATGAACGGGTCGAGCCACGACTGGAAGTTGACCACCATGAGCAGGTAGACCAGCACGATCGCGAACACCAGGCCGAATGCGAGGCCGTTGAACGAGGAGATCATGGTTTCGATCTGGCCGCGCACCACCAGCTTGGCGCCCTTTGGCAGATCCTTGGTGCTGGCTTCGACGATGCGGTTGACGTCGTCGGCGACCGCGCCGAGATCGCGCCCCTGCACCGACCCGAAGATGTCGATGACCGGCTGGACGTTCCAGTGGCTGATGACGGCGCGCGCCGCATCGCGGTCGATGCTGGCGACATCGCCCAGGATGCCGCGCCGCGCACCCGACTGGCTGGCGATGGGGATGTTCGTGAGCGCCTGCAGCGAATCCACCTGGTACTGCGGCGTTTGGGTGATCAGGTTGTAGCTCACGCCGTTCTTGGGGTTGAGCCAGAACGCCGGCTGGGTCTGGAAGCTGCCCGAGAGCGTGATCAGCATGTTGCGCGCGATGTCCTGCTGCGTGTAGCCGGCCTGCTGCGCGCGCGTGCGATCCACTGTGACCTGGAGCCGCGGCTGGTCGGCCGGCTGCTGGATGCGCAGGTCGGCGATGCCCGCCACCCGGTTGATCTTCAGGTAGAGCGACTGGGCGAACGCGCGGTTGGCGGCGATGTTGCGGCCAATTACCTGGATGTCGATCGGGGCCGGCAGGCCGAAGTTGAGGATCTGGCTGACGATGTCGGAGGGCAGGAAATAGAACATAAGCCCGGGGAACTTCTCCGGCAGTTCGGCGCGCACCTGCTTCAGGTAGCCGGCCGTCGGCGCATGCCCGGGCTTGAGCGCCACCAGGATGTCGGCGTCGGCGCTGCCGATGGTGCCGGACATGTTGTACGACATGTTGGTGCCCGACAGCGGCAGGCCGATGTTGTCGAGGATGGTCGCAACCTCGGCCTCGGGGATGATGCGCCGCAGTTCGATCTCCACGAGGTCGCACAGACGCGCGGTCTCCTCGATGCGGGTGCCGGTTTTGGCGCGGACGTGCAGCTTGAACTGGCCGGCATCCACGGTCGGGAAGAAGTCGCGTCCGACCCAGGGCAGCAACGCCAGCGAGCCGACGCAGCCCAGCAGGAACATCACGGTGAAGAACTTGCGGTTGAAGACGCAGCGCTCGAGCACCGCGCGATAGCCATGGCGCACGGCCTCGAAGCCGTGTTCGAAGGCGCGATGGAA
>JAYTTO010000374.1:0-1574 GCA_043744975.1 Betaproteobacteria bacterium
AAGATATCCGCGCTGATGGCCGAGGGCTACCTGCGCAAGCGCGGCGAACGGGCCAACCCCGCCGCATTTCAGGCCGTATTGACAAAGGTGCCCCAGCGCCCGCCGCTGGCGGGTGACGAGTGACCCCTGAGCGGCGGCGTTTGCAGTTCGAAGCTTGACAGGCTGTGCTGTGCCCGACCTTGTTCGCCATTGCAGTCGACCCGAACGGCTTGCCCATCTGCCGGTATGCGGGAAGCAACCGCTCCGGCATCAGGAGCGGCGGCAAGTTTCAGCGCTGCGAGCGTGAAGTGCTTGAGACCCGGGTACGTGCGGGCGAACTGAAGCTGCTGCTCGGCACGGACGCCGCGTCCGAGGGCTCACCGTGTCGTAGCCGCGATGATGGAGTATCAGGTTGCCCCTTCAGATCAGGCGCATATCCAATCGCACGTCCCGATAGGCAACCTCCGGCCTGACGCGGCCGCGCTCGCCCTTGTGCAGACCGACCAAGCCATAGCGCTGCATGGTGCGCAAGGTCCGCGAGAGGTTGCCGGGCGTGCGCCCGGTGGCAGCGGCCAGTTCGTGCAAGGATGCCGGGCGGGTGTCGGCAATCACCGCCAGAAGCGCGCGGTTGCGATTGGACAGCAGCTTGGCGAAGCTCGCCGGCGAGGTGAACCACACGCGGGGGTCGCCGGCCTTCGGCTTCAGCCCGCCCTTCGCGAACGCCAAGGTACGCGCCTTCATGCTCTCGAAGGATGCGATGCCCACCCTCAGTGTCTTCATGGCTAATCTCTTTTCTCTCGCAACACGGACTCAACCTCTCGCCAAAAATCCGCCACCAGGCCACCGGCGTCGCGGCAGGGGTATGGCCGCACCGTACACAGTCTCGACGCCGGCTCCAGCACGCCAGGCCATCAGCGCGCGAGTGGTCGACGCCGATTCGCGATCCAAGCTGTAGTGGGGTCTGTCATGAATTGCGCCAACGCGTCGTGCTGGACAACGAAAGGTTGCACCCGCGACAATCGGGCGAGCAACTCTGTCGTCACAAGCGCAAGATACCTGATGGACAAGTTTGATCGCGTATACCAATTGCATCATGCCTTGTCGGGGCGGCGGGTGCCGATTCCGCTCGAGACCTTGATGGAGAAGCTCGGGAATTGCTCCCGTGCCACCGTCATGCGACTGATGGCGATCCTGAGAGACGAGCTTCATGCCCCGGTGGACTACGACAAGGAGGCCGGCGGCTACGTGTATCGGCGTGACGGCGAGGGGCAAGCCTACGAGTTGCCCGGCCTCTGGTTCACGGCAAATGAGCTGCAGGCGCTGCTGGTGTTCGAGCGCCTCGTCAACACGCTGGATCCTGGACTGTTGAGCGATCACCTTGCACCGCTGAAGCGCCGTCTCGACGAATTGCTGCAGCACCGCCGGTTGGGGCTCGGCGAGGCTGTAGCGCGGGTACGGATACTCGGGGCGGCGAGCCGGCTACCGGGCGAACGATTCAAGTCCGCCGCGAGCGCCACGTTGCAGCGCCGCAAACTCCGGATCTCATACCACTCCCGGAGCAAAGACAGGCTCACCGAACGGACCGTGTCGCCACA
>JAYTTO010000375.1:0-1556 GCA_043744975.1 Betaproteobacteria bacterium
CCGCTGCGGCTCGTCCAGCACCCGTAGCCTGGCGGCTTTGTTGAGATATTGCGGCTGCCACAGCGGCATCACGAACCAGTCCTGCTTCGCGATGCGCTCGTCGAAGTTGGCGATCCATTCCTTGGCTGGTCCAGGCGCCAGTTCGTAGCCCGCGTCGCCGAGACCGTAGGCCTCGAAGATCTTCTTCGAGCCGATCATCAGGCCCGAGTCGGGCAGGGTGCCGCGGATGGTCTTGAACATGCGCGCGGCGACTTCCGGCTTCTTCAGATCCGCGACGCTCTTCACTTCGGAGGCCGGAATGTAAGCCGGCACCACCCAATAGAGTTTCGCGTCGTCATAGAGAGTGCCGAGCTTCACCAGGTCGGCGCCATACTCTTTCCAGTAGTCGCCATGCGCGTCGGGCAGCCAGGCGGCGACGAACATGTCGACATCGCCATTGGCCACCTTGGGAAAGATCGCGGCGTGGCCGCCCACGGTGGTTATGGTCGAGGAACCGGAGCGTTCCAGCATCAACTGGATGATCGCGGTCGTGACCTCGTAGAAGCTCAGGTTCGGGTGGGCGATGGTGATGGCCTGGGCGCGGGCCGGAACCGCCACGCCGAACGACAATGCGGCGGCCAGGGCGATGGCCAAGTGCTGGATGGTTTTCATGGAGATGTGACGGGCAGGGAGGACGATTGCTTCGAGCGCGCGGCGCGGCCCGAGTTCGGAGGCGCAGCGTACGCGCTTTTCCGGCAGCAGCTCTATCGGGGGTCGGACCCGAGTATCGTCGTCGTCAACCGCAGCAGATTCGGGCCGCGCGGCGGCGCCAGCATCCAGCCGAGCGCGATGCCCAGGGCGTCGGCGACCATGTCGGCCACCGAGAACGTGCGATAGCCGGTGCCGGCCTGCATGAACTCGATCGCGATGCCGAGCACGAGGATCACCAGCGCGATCCGCGCGTTGGCGCGATCCGACGCTCCCATCTGCGCCCACCATCCCATCAGCACGGTGTAGGCCGCCATGTGCTGGAGCTTGTCGCCCTGCTCGATGTCGAGCTCGGGCGGATGCGGCATGAGCGACAGGTACAGGATCAGGGCGACGCCGACCCAGCCGATCAGCGACCAGCCCAGGCGGATGGTGCGCGTGCTCAACGCCAAGTGCCCGCCATCTCTCCGAGTGCCGCGTCGATCAACCGCCGCGCGATGCTCATCCGGTTCGGCAGGATCGGCAGCCGATCGACGGGGAACCAGTCGGCTGCCTCGATCTCGCCCTCCTGCGGGACGATGTCGCCACCGGCATAGTCGCAATGAAAGGCGACCATCAGCGAATGCGGAAACGGCCATGGCTGGCTCTGGAAGTAGCGCAGGTTGGCGACTTCCACGCCGACTTCCTCGCGCACTTCGCGCACCAGGCATTGCTCGAGACTCTCGCCGGCTTCGACAAACCCCGCGAGCGCGCTGAACATCCCGGGCACGAAGTGCGGCGACCGTGCCAGCAGCAGTTCACCTTCGCGCCGTACCAGCGCCATCGCGACCGGCGCGAGGCGCGGGTAGTGAGTCTGGTTGCAGGCGGGG
>JAYTTO010000376.1:0-13022 GCA_043744975.1 Betaproteobacteria bacterium
CTTTCGCGATCATTGTAGTTAGCTGCGCCCCGTACTGCCACGCCCCCGATGTGCAGGCATTCGCAGCCCGCCCACTTGAATAACGCCTCCACCCGACAATTCGGCCCGCCGATCTCCCGCGGGATCCTGCGCGATCTCGGGGTCAACCTGTGGTCCGGGCTACGCGCGGTCTTGCTGCTGCCACCGCCGGCGCCGCGCTGGCGCCCATTTCCGGCGCAACTGCTGCTGTTGGCGCTGCTCGATCTGCTGGCGGGAATCACCGCGAACCTGATCGAGGTGGGCGCCGAGGGCGGCATCGATCCCGGCGCGATCCCGCGTGCGCTGTTGCCGGTGCCGCTTGCCCTTCTGGCCGGCCTCGTGATCGCGCGCGTCAACCGTCAGCCCTCGTTGCTGCTTGCGGTTGCGACAGCCCTGTCGGCGGTCACCCTCTGGTTCGATGTCGCGTGGGCTCTGCTCGGCGTGGCGGACACGCGGGATTGGGCGCTGCCGGCGCTCGCCGACAGCGCGGAGAACGCGATCCTGTTCGGCTGGTGGGCGCTGGCGCTCGGGCTGGCCGCGGCGCGGCTCACCCGCGCGGGCTGGCTGCGCCGCCTCGCCGGCTTTGGCTGGGCTGCGGTGGTCGTCGCGTTGCCGTTCTGGTGGATCCCGTACCTGCCGGTGTGGCAGCCCCCGGAAACCGGGGGCGATGCCGTTGCCGGCGACGATGCCCTGGGCCGCGAACAGGCGTTCTACCGTCAGGGCGAGGTGCTCGGCGAAGCGCTCGACGCGCTCGAGCGCGAACGCCCGGGTGTCGAGGACCTGTATTTCGTTGGTGCCGCCGGGTATGCCGGCGAGGATGTGTTCATGAACGAGATCGGGCTCGCCACGGAGATCATGCGCACCCGGTTCGGTGCGTCTGGCCGGACCGTCTCGCTGGTGAACAACCCGCGGACCGTGCTGGCGCTGCCGGTTGCCTCGGTGACCAGCCTCGCACGCACGCTCCAGGCCGTCGGCGACGTCATGGATCGCGACGAGGATGTCCTGTTCCTCTACATCACAACGCACGGCTCTGCCTCGCACCGTCTGGCGCTCGAGTTCAGGCCGCTGCAGCTCGACGACCTCACCCCGGACCTGCTCAAGGCGATGCTGGACGAAGCCGGCATCCGCTGGCGCGTGATCGCGATTTCGGCGTGCTATGCCGGCGGCTTCGTCGAACCGCTGCGCGATCCGCGCACGCTCATCATCACGGCAGCGGATGCGAACCACCAATCGTTCGGCTGCGGCGCCGACTCGGAGTTGACGTGGTTCGGCAAGGCGTACTTCGACGAGGCGCTGCGCCGGACCTATTCGTTCACCAAGGCCTTCGAGAGCGCGCGCGAGGCCATCGCGCGGCGCGAGCGCGAGCAGGGATTCGAGCCGTCCAATCCGCAGATGGTGGTCGGCGCCGAGATCGCCGCGAAGCTCGAGCGGATGGAGCGCTGGTTCGTGCGCCAGGCCGATCCGCCGATGCGCGAAGCGCACCGGTTGCGCGGACCCCACATGGTGTTGCGGCCGTCGGGTGAACCGATGCAGGTGCCCTGTGTCACACCGGAGGTCCGCCCACACTCGACGCCGCGGGTGGTGGAGCATGCGGCAAAGGAGCATTGCCTTGAATCGTCTTCGTAGACTTCGGCCCTGGAGCCTCGTGCTGATCCCCGTTCTCGCGCTTGGCGCGTTGCTGCCGGCGCACCAAGCGCAGGCCTGGGGCCTCATGAACCGCGACGAGGCGCTGACCCAGACCGACAGCCCGAGCCTGGAGAAGCGCCGGCAGGGCTTCGCGCGGCTTGCCGACGTCGGCACGATGGCCGACATTCCGCTGCTGCTTGCCGCCCTGCGTGACGACGCAGACCTCATCCGCGGGGTTGCCGAGCAGTCGATCTGGGGCATCTGGATGCGCGCCAACGACACTGCGGTCGACCACCGGTTCCAGGTGGGCATGTCGATGGTCGAGCAGAAGGACTACGCGAAGGCGAAGGCGATGCTCACCGAGGTGATCGCGATGCGGCCGGATTTTGCCGAGGGCTGGCACCGGCGCGGCGAAGTGTTCGTGCTGCTCGACGACTGGGATAGCGCCGCGCTCGATTTCCAGAAGGCCCTGGAGATCAATCCGAACCACTTCGGGGCACTCGAAGGTCTGGGGCACTGCCGGCTCAATCGCGACGATCCGAAGGCGGCGGTCGAGTACTTCAGGCGCGCGATCGAACTCAACCCCAACCTCTGGGACGTCTACGAGGCGCTGGAACGTGCCCAGGCCAAGCTGGAGCAGAACCAGACGTGACCCGCCGCATGACTGAGTAGCACCCCCCCAGGCTTCCTTCGGTCGCCACCCCCCAATGGGGGGCAGCCCACTTGGGAGCGGCCCGGCGTGGGCTGATCCGAGCGCCAGTGACAGACCGTGACCGGCGCGGATAGTGTGTTTGGTGGGGCGCGTCAGGTGATGCCGGGTTCCCCGGCGGCGGGCGCGGCTTCCTCACCCGGTTCGGGCTTGCGCTCGCTCAGTTTTTTCAGGCGCTTTTCTTCCTGTTTTTTCTTCTTGGCCAGATCGCGCTGGCGCTTTTCGTACTGGTAGTTGGGTTGTGCCAAGGGGGTAGATCCTCCAGGGTCAAGGGTGGGCGGTTGCTATTGAAACATGGGCAACGCCCGTAGTCACGCATTGCCGCGGGCGGGACAACGGTCAAGAATAGGAGCCAGGCGACCGCATCCGCGCGTTGCCGTGGATCCCGGAGACTCGATGACTGCTGCCATGCCGTGGCTGGAGCGATACCCGTCCGGCGTTGCGCACGAGTTCCGCGCCCTGCCGTTCGCCACCATTCCCGAGATGTTCGCCGCCAGCGTCGCCCGCTTCGGCGATGCCGTGGCGTTCGAGAATTTCGGCGTGGGGCTGAGCTTCAACGGCCTCGATCGCCGGTCGCGCGATTTCGCGGCATTCCTGCAGAGCGGCTGCGGGCTGAAACCCGGCGACCGCGTCGCGATGATGATGCCCAACATCCTCCAGTACCCGGTGGCGCTGTTCGGCATCCTGCGCGCCGGGCTGGTGGTGGTGTCGGTGAATCCGCTGTACACGGCACGGGAACTCGCGCACCAGCTCAGCGACTCGGGGGCGGTCGCAATCGTGCTGTTCGAGGGCGCGGCGCATACGCTCCAGCAGGTCATCGCCGGAACGGCGGTGCGGCATGTGGTGGTCGCGTCCGTCGGCGGCATGCTGGGCGTGCCGAAGGGGTGGGTGATCGACTTCGTCCTGCGAACGGTCAAGAAGATGGTGCCGGCGTGGTCGATCGCCGGTGCGGTCACGTTCGGCGCGGCACTCGCGCGCGGGAAATCGCTCGCGCTGGACGAGCCTGCCCTGGCAGCGGACGACCTGGCCTTTCTCCAGTACACGGGCGGCACGACCGGCGTGTCGAAGGGCGCGATGCTGCAGCACCGGCATGTGCTCGCCAATGTCGGGCAGACCCTGCAGTTCTTCGCGAATGCCATCGGCACCGAACGCGAGATCGCGGTCGCACCGCTGCCGCTGTACCACATCCTCGCGCTGGTCATGAACTGCATGATCTTCGTGCTGATCGGCGGGCGCCAGGTGCTGATCACCAATCCGCGCGACATCCCGCGGCTGGTCAAGACCCTGCGCGACAGCCGTTTCACTTTCTTCGTCGGCGTGAATACCCTCTACAACGCACTGGCCAACGATTCCGGGTTCGCGCAGCTCGATTTCAGCCGGGTCAATGTATTCGCCGGCGGCGGTGCGCCATTCCAGGCCGCGGTGGCCGAGCGCTGGAAGAACATCACCGGCAAGGCCTTGATCGAGGGCTACGGCCTGACCGAGACCTCGGGCGCGGTGTGCATCAACCGGCCCGACAGCGACCGGCACTCCGGCTGCGCCGGATTGCCGATCCCGGGAACGATGGTCGAGATTCGCGGCGACGACGGGCGGGTGCTGCCGCCCGGGGAGATCGGCGAGGTCTGCGTGCGGGGGCCGCAGGTGATGGCGGGCTATTGGCAGCGTCCGGCGGAAACGGCGCAGGTGCTCGGCGCCGACGGCTTCCTGCGCACCGGCGACCTCGGGACGTTCACGCCCGAGGGGTTGCTGCGCATCGTCGACCGCCTGAAAGACATGATCCTGGTATCGGGTTTCAACGTCTACCCGTCCGAGGTCGAGGACGTGCTCATGACCCATCCGGGCATCGTCGAGTCGGCCGTGATCGGCATCCCGGATCCGCATTCGGGCGAGGCGGTGAAGGCCTTCGTCGTCAGGCGCGATCCCGCGCTCACGGCCCAGGCGGTGGTGGAACACTGTCGCGCCGGCCTCACTGGTTACAAGGTTCCGCACCTGGTCGAGTTCCGCGACACGCTGCCGAAGTCGCCGGTCGGCAAGATCCTGCGGCGCGAGTTGCGGGTGCCGGTCCCGTGATGTTTGCCCCGCCCGGGCGTTGTGGTCGGCGCCGGGCGTCTGCCCGGTCCAAATAATCCCCATGGCGTATTGCGGATCGGTCTGTGCTTCGCCTAAACTTGTACAAAGCAGCAAGTTTCGATGGCCGCATGCGGTGATGCACCATCCGAGTCAACGATACCCTGCACCTTCCGGGGACATGCCATGAAGCCCTTCACGCCCAGATTCGTCGCGCTCGCTGCGTTCTCCTCATGCTGCATGGTGATGGCGCCGGTGCCGTCGTCGGCGGCGACTCCCCCCTTCACCTCCGAGAAGGCTTTCTACGGCGCCATCGATTTCCAGCAGACGCAGCGGGATCCAATCGACTTCAACGTCGTCCATGATGCCGGCTTTCCGGCGATTGCCAACAGTTACCCGGCGGTGCCCGCACGGCCCGTTGCCAGCTATCTCGGCGATGGTGACAACGGCCGGTTCGCCGCCAACGTCGATGTCGATGGCGGGCGGTATGCGGCTTCGCGGGTGCTGTACACCGAGACCGTGACCAACGCGTCGGATCATGCTCTCGATCTGACGTTCAATTTCTATCTTCGACCCGGTCAGGTGCAGGTGCTGGCATCGCCGACGGCTGCTTACTGGGAGGGCACGGCGTCGATGTTCGCCGGTATTGCCTGGGATACCCCGGAGAGGGTCGCCTTCACCCCCTTGATCTGGACCGCCAGCGCCGATGTCCTCGGCGATGCCAACAGCGGATTTTCGAACATCAGCGATGCCACCCTCGGCCCCGTCTTCGAGCGCCCCGACTTCGTGTTCAAGGCAACCGACGCCGGCTTCACCTACGACGCGTTCCAGCACAAGATCCATCTCGCTACGCTCGGTGTGGGCGAAACCAAGGTTCTTGAGTATTTCATGAACGTCTCCGCGTACTACAGCGAGCAACAGGGCTGCGGCTGCGAACCTGGCACCTTCGCCGCGGTGAGGGATGTTGCCGGTCATTCGGTCGCCGGTGCCTACGATCCGTTCGGCATCGTCGAGACCCGCGGCATCAAATACCTCGCCGTCGCGGTGCCGGAGCCGCAGATCTGGGTCGTGTTGGCGCTCGGGTTGATCGCGGTCGTCGCGGTCGCCCGCCGCCCGGCTGCGGTGGGGGCACGCGCCACCGCCTGATCCGCGACCGGCCCGGCACGACGAGAGGCTTCCGCGGAAGCCTTTTTTCATGGCAGCGCCGGTGCTACCGACAGATCGCTGCCGGGGGGCTGCCGTGCCGGGAGCCGTCTGGGAACACCCGTCGGCGGTCAGCGCCTGCCAAGTGGACGTTAGACTCGGTGCTTTCCAATGCCACCGGTAGCCGCCATGGACGAGCAGTTGCAGACCGTGAACCAGATCAAGGCCACCGTCATCGACGTGGGCATGAAGTTCGGCCCCAGGCTCCTGGTCGCCATCCTCATCATCGCCGCCGGTGTATTCGTGGCGCGGTGGGTCGGCCGCGTGTTCCTCGGCATGCTCGAGCGCTTCGATCTCGAACCGCCGGTGCGTCAGCTCCTGGTGCGGATCGCAAAGGGGTTCGTGATCGGCCTGTTCGCCATCATGGCCTTGCAGAACCTCGGGGTCGAACTGCTGCCGCTGATCGCCGGACTCGGTGTCGCCGGCGCCGGTATCGCGATCGCCATGCAGGGCGTGCTCGGCAACATCGTCGCCGGGCTCACGATCATCTTCACCAAGCCGTTCCGGGTCGGCGAGTACATCTCGATCGTGCATGAGGAAGGGCAGGTCGAGACCATCTCGCTGTTCAGCACGGTGCTGACGCACCCGGACCGGTCGCGGGTGGTGATCCCGAACCGCAAGATCGTCGGCGAGATCCTGCACAACTACGGCCGCATCCGCCAGCTCGACATCGTGGTCGGCGTGGCCTACGACACCGACGTCAATCTTGCGCTCGCCGCCGTGCAGGACGTCATCGACGCCAACGCGAGCGTGCTGAAGGACCCGGCGCCGCTGATCCAGGTGAAGGTGCTGGCCGATTCGGCCGTGGTCATCGCGATCAAGCCCTGGGTGTCGGTCGACGATTTCTGGCCGGCCAATGGCGAGATCAACAAGGCGCTGCTGGAGACGTTTCGTGCGCGCAGCATCGTCATTCCGTTCCCGCAGCGCGAAGTGCGCATGCTGACGGCGGGGTGAACCCGGATGGCGCTGCCGTCGCGCGACTTCGGTCAGGCTTGCTTCGGTAGCTCGATCCCTGTGAGTGCGGCGAACACCTTGACCACCGCCGAGTCGTCCTCGAAACCGTGACCCTGCGCCGCGGCGGCCAGGTAGAGCTGGTGTGCCGAGGCCGTGATCGGCAGCGGGAACGTCATCTTGCGGGCGGCGTCGAGCACGATGCCGAGGTCCTTGACGAAGATGTTCACCGACGACAGCGGGGTGTAGTCGCCGGCCACGATGTGCGGCACGCGGTTCTGGAACATCCAGGACGATCCCGCGCTGTTGGAGATCACCTCGTAGAGCGTCTGCGGATCGACGCCGGCCTTGATGCCCAGCGCCATGGCTTCGCACGCGGCGGCGATGTGCACGCCGGCGAGGAGCTGGTTGATCATCTTGACCTTGGAGCCGGGACCGGGCACATCGCCGAGCCGGTAGACCTTGACGGCGATGGCATCGAGCACCGCCTGGGCTTTGGTGAATGCCTCCGGTGAGCCCGACCCCATGATCGTCATCTCGCCCTTGGCGGCGCGCGCGGCGCCGCCGGACACCGGGGCGTCGATCATCAGGATGCCGCGCGCGGCGAGTCGCTGGCCCAGATCGATGGCGAACTCAGGCGCCACCGTGCTCGAGGCGATCACGATCGAACCCGGGGCGAGCGAGGTGACCGCGCCATCGGTGCCGAACAGCACCTGTTCGGTCTGGTCGGCGTTGACCACGAGCACGATCGCGATCGACACCTCGCGGCCGAGCGCTGCCGGGTCGGCCGCGGCAATGCCGCCCTCGCGGGCAAAGCCCGCCACTACTTCCGGCCGCACGTCGCAGGCGTACACCGCAAAACCCTTCGCCAAGAGCGTGCGGGCGACACCGAGACCCATCGAGCCGAGACCGATCACGCCAACCTTGTTCGTCATGTTTTTCTCCCTGTGAATGGGGCGGGATTATAGGGCGCCGGGTTGTGCCGCCACAGCGTGTCGAGGAACGCCCGCGGCCAGGGCGCCGAGACGCCGTTGGCGTGGGAGAATCGGACCAGCGGCGCCGTCATGCGCCGCCCGCGATCCTCGGCCAGTCGGTCGACCGCGCCCGCAACGATCCTGATCCGTCCGTGACCCCTCTACTTCGTGCCTGCCGCATCGCCCTCGTCCTGCTCCTGCCGGTCGCGACAGGATGCCAGTCCGACGCTGCCATGCCCACCGACAAGCCGCATCACACCACCGGCGGTTTCCGCAATCTTCATCCGGGCGGCGAGTTTCGCGGCAGTTTCTGGAAGTGGCAGTGGGAACGGTGGCGCGACGGTCTGCCGCGGGTACCGGAGGGGGGGTACCATTTCGAGGTGCTCGAGCCCGACGTCGCTGCGCTCAAGGCCAACCGCATCGAGCCGACGATCACCTGGATCGGCCACGCGACGTTCCTGCTACAGGTCGGCGGGCGCAACATCCTCACCGATCCGCATCTGACGGGGCGTGCCTCGCCGTTGTCGTTTGCCTTCTTCAAGCGGGTCACGCCGCCGGCGCTCGATTTCGCCGACCTGCCTCACATCGATGCCGTGGTGATCTCGCACAACCACTACGACCACCTCGATCTGGAGACTGTGCAGCGGCTCGCGCGCCAGGCCGGTGGCAGTCCGCGCTTCTTCGTGCCGCTCGGCCTCAAGGGCTGGTTCGGGGACGAGGGCATCGCCGATGTCGTCGAGATGGACTGGTGGGAGTCGGCGGCGCTCGATGGCGTGCGCTTGACGCTCACGCCGGTCCAGCACTGGAGCGCCAGGGGACTGTTCGACCGCAACCGCTCGCTCTGGGGCGGGTGGCGCATCGACGCGCCCGGGCACAGCGCCTTTTTCTCCGGCGATACGGGCTACTCGCCGGACTTCGCCGAGATCCGCCGCCGGCTCGGTCCGGTCGATCTGGCGATGCTCCCGATCGGTGCCTACGAACCGCGCTGGTTCATGCAGGTGATGCATGCGAACCCGGAGGAGGCAGTGCGCATCCATAGCGATCTCGGCGCCCGGCAATCGGTGGCGATGCACTGGGGCACATTCGCGCTCACCGACGAACCGCTGGACGAGCCGCCGCGGCGGCTGGCCTCGGCACTACAGAGCGCCGGCATCGACCCGGCGCGATTCTGGTTGTTACGCCATGGCGAAACCCGGGCCTTGCCATAGCGTGCCGGCGCTGCCTCGGCCGACCGGCCATGGCTGACTGCCATAGCCGCCGCGAGACCGCAGCGACATGCAGCCTGTGAATCAGGACATCGCGCGACCCACCGCAACCGAGCCGGTGCGGCTCGCGCACGACATCCGCGCCTGGGGCCGTGAGCTGGGATTCGACGCTGTCGGCATTGCCGGCATCGATCTCGCGTCGGCCGAGCCCGGTCTCGCGGCGTGGCTGGCCGCGGGCTTCCACGGCACCATGGACTACATGGCGCGGCATGGCCTGCGCCGGGCGCGACCTGCCGAGCTCGTTCCGGGCACCGTCAGCGTGATTGCCGCGCGCATGAACTACGTCGATCCCGACGCTCGCGCCGCCGATGAAGTGCTGGCGGACGGCAACCTGGGATATGTGTCGCGCTATGCGCTGGGACGTGACTACCACAAGGTGTTGAGGGCGCGGCTGCGACGGCTCGCCGATCGCATCGCCGCGGTCGTCGGGCCGTTCGGCCATCGCGTGTTCACGGACAGTGCTCCGGTGCTCGAGGTCGAACTGGCGCAGCGGGCGGGGCTGGGCTGGCGCGGCAAGCACACGCTGCTGCTGCACCGGGAGGCGGGGTCGCTGTTCTTCCTCGGTGAACTGTTCGTCGACCTCGCGCTGCCCGTGGACCGGGCCGTGACCGAACACTGCGGCAGTTGCACGCGGTGCATCGACGTATGCCCGACGCGTGCCATCGTCGCGCCGTATCGGCTCGACGCGCGGCGCTGCATCTCCTATCTCACGATCGAACATGCCGGTGCGATTCCGGAGGAGTTTCGGGCGGCCATCGGCAACCGCGTCTATGGCTGCGACGACTGCCAACTGGTGTGTCCGTGGAACCGCTACGCCAATCCGGCGGGAATTCCGGACTTCGCCGTCCGCAACGGTCTCGACGACGCGACGCTCGTCGACCTTTTCCGTTGGACCGAGGCAGAGTTCGACCGACGCATGGAAGGCAGCGCGATCCGCCGCATCGGCTATGAGCGCTGGTCGCGCAATCTTGCGGTCGGCCTCGGCAATGCGCCGACGTTGCCAACGGTGGTGGCGGCATTGCATGCGCGCACCAACGACGAGTCGGCTATCGTGCGGGAGCACGTTGCCTGGGCTCTGGGTCGACATCGGCAGCAGAACCGACGTTGACCGGACGCGTCATGTCGCTCGGACGCGCCGGGGCATCGGCAGCTCACGGTCGAACTCGCGATGGGTATCCGGACGGTGCCGTGCCTGCCGGTAAGATCGGACCGCGCCGGCTCCGCACCCATCCCCGGCGGACGGAAAACCCACCATGCAGTCTGGCAACATGAAAGCACCTGCCGGCGCTGGGTCGGACGCTGCTCGCGGCAATCAGCTCGATCGCGTGCGGCGGTCCCAGGGCGAGGTCTGGGACATCATCATCGTCGGCGGCGGCGCGACCGGTCTGGGCACTGCCGTCGACGCGGCGAGTCGCGGCTACCGGACATTGCTGCTCGAAGCCGGCGATTTCGCGAGCGGCACATCGAGCAAGGCCACGAAGCTCGTTCACGGCGGGGTGCGCTATCTCGCCCAGGGGCGCATCTCGATGGTGCGCGAGGCATTGCGGGAGCGCGACGTGCTCTTGCGCAACGCGCCGCACCTCGCCTGGCCGCTCGGCTTCGTGATTCCGGCGTACCGACCGACCGACCGGCTGTTCTACGGCATCGGCTTGAAGATCTACGACGCGCTGGCCGGTGGCCGCGGTGTCGGGCGCAGCCGGTTGCTGTCGGCCGACGAGACCGCGCGGGCACTGCCGAACCTGAACCGGTCGGGCCTGCGCGGCGGGGTCCTGTACTTCGATGGCCAGTTCGACGATGCCGGTCTGGCCCTCGCACTTGCCGGCACCGCGGCGGCGAACGGCGGCATGTTGCTCAACTACGTCGGTGTGAACGGCTTCTTGCGGGAGGGACGCGGCGACGGGCGGATCGTTGGCGTGGTCGCCGATGATGCCGAGACCGGCGAACGCTTCCGCTTGCGCGGGCGCTGCATCGTGAACGCGACCGGGGTATGGGTCGACACCCTGCGCAAGCTCGACCGTGCGGACAGCTTGGCCCTGCTGTCGCCGAGCCAGGGAACCCATCTGGTGTTGCCGCGCGACTTCCTGCCCGGCGAGCATGCGCTGCTCGTGCCACGGACCGAGGACGGTCGCGTGCTGTTCGTCGTGCCCTGGCTCGGCCGGACCGTTGTCGGCACGACCGACATTCCGCGACCCGATGTCGCGCTGCACGCGCCTGGCGCCGCGCACGGGGATAGGGGCGCTGCGGTGCCGTTGCCCGACGAAGTCGATTATCTGTTGCGAACAGTCGCGCCATACCTGTCCGGAAAGCCGTCGCGCGGCGATGTCTTGTCGGCCTGGGCGGGCTTGCGCCCGTTGCTGCACGACCACTCGGGGTCGTCCGGCGCCACCGCGGGTCTTTCGAGGGAGCACGTGGCCACGGTATCGGCGTCGGGGCTGCTGACGGTGACTGGCGGAAAGTGGACGACTTACCGCGCGATGGCGGAGGCGGTGATCGATCTCGCGATCGCCCATCGCTTGCTCGAGCCGCGTGCGTGCCGTACCGCCAACCTCGCCCTGGACGGACCGGGGCGTGTGCCGGACGCTGCGGGCAGACCGCTCGGTCCGGTCTTCGACCTGACCGAAGCCATGGTGCGCAATGCGGTGCGCACGGGCCATGCGTTGACCGTGGAAGACGTACTTGCCCGGCGCCATCGCGCCCTGTTGCTCGATGCCCGGGCCGCGATCGATCTGGCGCCGAGGGTCGCGGCGCTGATCGGCCAGGAACGCGGCATGAACGGGGATTGGGTCGAAGGGCAGGTCGCGGCGTTCCGCGTCGAGGCGGCGAAGTATCTCGTCCCGGCTTCGGGGTAGCGTCAGACGTGAAAAAGCCGGCGGGCGGTGCGGACCGCGACTCCGGCTCTACGGTGGCGGGCGGTCATCCGCCGCCCGGCAACCTCACATCGTCCGTCAGCCGACGCTGAGACCGCGGCCGACGGCGGCGCCGGCGGTGTGGCCATTGCGGCCGTACAGGGGGGCGGGGCGCACGGCATTCTGCAGGACATTGAACAGGCGCTGGCTGCGGGAGAGTTGTTGACCGATCAGCAATCCGTTGACGCGATTGAGTTCCTGCGCCGTGCGCGTCAGTTCCAGGGTTTCGTTCCAGGTCTTCAAGGCAGATTGGCCCGCATCCGAATTGAGCCATGCACGCATGCCGAGTTGGTCCGCAGCATAGCCGGCATCGGCCAGCGCACGGTGGCGTTGCCGTGTCAGGTCCCCGACGGCGGCGGCCAGCGCCGCCTTTTCGGGGGTCAGGGTGCTCAGTGCGAGCACGCTGGCCTCGGCCAGCCAGCCTTGCTCGGAGCGCAGCAGCGTGACCAGCAACGCGATGGCCGTCCGTTCGCCGGCAAGATGTTCGTGGATCGGCGAGCGTGCGGCCGTGTCCATCGTCAGTCCTTCGGGCCGTCCAGCAGGCTGCGCACAGTCTCGATCAGACCGTCGGCCACCTTGGCGGGGTCGATGCCAAAGCGGCCTTCGGAGATCGCCGCCTTGATCTCGTCGACCTTGTGGGTGTCGAAGACGTCGGCGGCGCTGCCGGCCGCATTGGCCTGAAGTTGCGAAGCGATGGCCGAGAGCCGGACCGGGTTGACCGGTGCCGAAGCAGCGGCGGTCGTGGCGGAACCTCGCCCAGGCCGCACCTGCGGTTCGTTGGCCAAAAGGTCGGCGGGTAGCTTGATCGAAGGGTCGATTTTCACGGGACTGTCCTCATTCATGGGGAGACGCGAATCCCCCGGGTTCTGAGTGGGTTATACGGCGGGGGTTTGCGAAACTTGAGCAAGGTCCGCACCGTACCCACTGCAGACCCCGAATCCCGGATTCAACGAACGGCCACTTCGAGAATACCACCGGCCCTGGCGATGCCGGACACGACGGTGCCGGAGGGCATCCTCACCTGGGCGACCTGGCCGTCGGCGGCGGTCGACAGCGACTGTCCGTCGGCGGAGATGGAGAAGCCGGTGCCGAGCGAGGTCACCCGTACCGGTTGGCCCTGCTGCATGACCGGTACCCGCTTCAGGGCATCCTGGCGCAGCGGGGTTCCCATCGGTAGCGACAGCCCGACCACGCGCCCGATCACGGCGTCGGTGGCGGTGAAGATACCGGCGGGCAGTGTGGTCAGATCGCCACGGGCTGTCATCAGATCGGCAGGCTCCAGTATGTGGCCCTGCGCCAGGGG
>JAYTTO010000377.1:0-1640 GCA_043744975.1 Betaproteobacteria bacterium
CCTGCAATGTATCCCCACTGCGTGAATAGTCGCGCGGCTTCGGCCGCCATCCGACGAGGCCGAGCGCATGCGGCACGCAGGCTTGCAAGCGCGCTCCCCGATGAGATGCTGAACCCATGGACTCGCGCTGTGCGGGTCCGGTTCAACCCATTCAGGAGTCGCTGATGAAATTCTCCAAAGCCGAAATCGAAGCGGTGATCGCGGCGTCCCCGCGCATCACCGTCCCGCTCGACAAGCTGGTGCTGTCGGCGCACTACCAAGTGCGGCCCACGGGCAGCACATCGAAGTTGAGCATTGCCGAACTCGCCGCGTCGATCAAGGTCAGCGGTGTGTTGCAGAACCTGGTCGTCGTGAAGGGCCCGCGCGGCCTGTTCGAGGTCTGCGCCGGGGGCCGGCGCCTGGAGGCGTTGAGCGTGCTGGTGACGGCTGGCGACATCCCGGACAACTACCCCGTGCCTGTGCTGGTGGTGCCCGCCGACAAAGCCTTGATCGCCAGCCTCGCCGAGAACTGCTTCCACGTGCCGATGCATCCCGCCGACGAGTTCACCGCCTTCGCCAAGCTGATCGCCGACGGCAAGTCGGTCGAGGACGTGGCGGCGGCCTTCGGCGTGACGCCGCTGGTGGTCAAGCGCCGCATGAGGTTGTCCACTGTCGCCCCGAAGTTGATGGCGCTGTTCCGCGACGAGAAGATCAGCCTGGACTGCTTGATGGTGCTGGCGTCCATCGACGACCACCAGCGGCAGGAGCAGACCTGGGCCAACGCGCCGTCGTGGAACCGCAGACCGGACCACCTGCGCCAGATGCTCACGCAAGGCGAGATCGACTCCGGCAAGGACAGCGTGGCCCGCTTCGTCACGCTCAAGGCCTACGAGAAGGCCGGTGGCACGCTGCGGCGCGACCTGTTCAGCGACAACGACAAGACCGCCTACCTGCTCGATGCACCCTTGCTGGAGCGTCTGGCCGTCGACAAACTCCAGAAGACCGCCAAGCAGATCGCTTTGGAAGGTTGGAAGTGGATCGAGGTCCGCGCCCGGTATACCTTCGAGGAGTTCTCGAAGCACGGCGAGCTGCGCAAGGCCCGCCGTACACCCAACGAGCAGGAAGCCAACGCCATCACGGAACTCGAAGCGCAGATCGCCACGCGCCACGAACGCATGGAAACGCTGGCGGATCATGAGAACGATGACGCTGGCGAGGACGAGGAATTCCTCAAGCTCGAAGCCGAGGCGGAAGACTTGCAGGCGCAGGTCACCGTCCTTGAAGACGCTCTGAGCGTGTGGCCTGCCGAGTTGGTGGCCCAGGCCGGATGTGTGGTGTTCGTGGGCACCGCCGGCACCGCTGAAATCAAGCGTGGTCTGATCCGGCCTGAAGACCGCAATGTCGCTGTCGATGCAGCTCGGGAGGCCGCGAGGGGCAGCGCGCACCACGACACCCACACTGCGCTGGTCTCGCTACCCGCGGCGAACACCCGCCCTGTGCATTCGGAGAAGTTGATGCGGCGCCTTACCGCGCATCGCGTGGCCGCCGTCCAAGCCGAACTCATGTTTCGGCCCGACGTGGCGCTCGCGGCCATCACCGCGCAGTTGGCGATCAAGCTCATCAAGGATGGCTTCCAGCGCTACCGGGGCGGCGACGACGCG
>JAYTTO010000378.1:0-1958 GCA_043744975.1 Betaproteobacteria bacterium
GCCTGCCTCGCCGCCTACCTGACCCGCGCCACCGATCGCGGCATGGTCGTCCAGATCATGACCTCGGCCCAGGAGAACCAGTCGGTCGCGCCGTTCGGCGGTACCGCCGCCGCGATCACCCCCAATCCGATCGCCGCCGGCTGGCCGACCGATGGCGATCCGGTCCTGATCGACGTCTCGATGTCGATCACCACCAACGGCATGGTGGCGCGCATGAACCGCCTCGGCCAGCCGCTGCCGGGGCCATGGCTCATCGATGCCCAGGGCAACGCGACCGCCGACCCGTCGGTTATGTCGCGCGAGCCGAAGGGCGCGCTGCTACCGCTCGGCGGCGTCGAATACGGTCACAAGGGCTATGCACTGGGCCTGATGGTCGAGGCGATGACGCAGGGGCTCTCGGGCCATGGCCGCGCCGATCCGGTTGAGGGCTGGACCGGCGAGGTCTTCCTGCAGGTCTGGGACCCACGGCTGTTCTCCGGGCTCGATGCCTTCACCCGGCAGACCGGCTGGATCGCCGACTTCTGCCGGCGGGTGCCGCCGCGCCCGGGCGTGGAGCGGGTGCGGCTGCCGGGCGAGCACGGACTCGCGCGCCGGCGCCGGCAGCTCGCGGCCGGCATCACGCCGCACCCGGGCATCCTGCCCGCCCTGACCCCCTGGGCGGAAAAACTCGGGGTGGCGCTGCCGACGGCGGTGACGTGACCGATCCGGCCCTGCACCGACGCGGCCTGCTGCTCATGTTGGGCGCGACGCTGTGCTGGGCAACCGCCGGGGTGCTGGTGCGGACGCTGGCCCTGCGCGATGCCTGGGAAGTCACCTTCTGGCGGTCGTTCTTCATGGCCGTGTTCCTGTTCGGCGTGCTGGTTGTCCAGTACCGCAGCCAGGTCTGGCGGCGCATCGCCGCAGTCGGATGGCCCGGACTCATCTCGGGCGCGCTGCTGGCGATCATGTTCGTCTGCTTCATCGTCGCGCTCTCGCGCACGACGGTGGCGAACACCCTGGTCCTCACCAGCCTCTCGCCGTTCATGTCCGCCATCGCCGGCGGCCTGCTGCTCGGCGAGCACGTGCCGCGGCGCACGTGGATCGCGATGGCAGTGGCGTTCGGCGGCATCGCGCTGATGTTCGCGGACTCGCTCTCCACCGGCGGCACCAGCGGCAACCTGATCGCGCTCGCCATTCCGGTGGCGTTCGCGTTGAACGTCACGATCCTGCGCAAGATGCGGGCGAGCACCGACATGGTGCCCACAGTGCTGATCGCCGGCGTGCTCTCGTGCCTGATGACGATTTCGTTCGCGGTGCCGTTCCGGATCGTCGCCGCCGACCTGCCGAATCTGCTCGCCCTTGGCGTCGTTCAACTCGGCATCGGTTGCCTGCTGATGGTGGTGGCCTCGCGGCACCTGCGCGCCGCCGAGGTCGGCCTGTTCGCCGAACTCGAAACCATCTTCGGCATCGTGTCGACGTGGATCTTCATCGGCGAGGTCCCCGGCCGGCTCGCGCTGATCGGCGGCATCACGGTCATCCTCGCGCTCGCCGCCAACGAGGCCGTCCGCATCTTCGCCGGCGACGGCAATCCCGATCCCCTCCAGGAGGTTCCGCAGCCATGACCGAGCCCGTCACCGATCTCGCCTCGCGCCTCGAGGCCTGTTATGCCGCCGCCGTGCATGACGTGCTCCGCTCCATGGGCCACGAACGGTGCGTGCTGCCGCCGTCGATCCGTGCACTCGATCCGGCCAAGCGCCTGGCCGGCGAGATCTGGACCTTCGGCGGCAACGTCGACACCACCCAGGGCGCGCACGAGACGCTGCTCGCGTGGACCGGGCTGCTGTCGAAAGCGCCGACCGGCAAGGTGCTGGTGTGCCAGCCGAACACTCACGCGCTGGCGCTGATGGGAGAACTGTCGGCCGAGACCCTCTGGTTCCGCGGCATCAAGGGCTACGTGGTCGACGGCGGCTGCCGCGACA
>JAYTTO010000379.1:0-2470 GCA_043744975.1 Betaproteobacteria bacterium
GTTAGAAGTTCGGCTTCGGGTGCGCCGCGTTGTACGCCGCGACCCCCGCCAGGATCTCGGCCTTGGCCTCCTCCGGGCCGACCCAGCCGGTGATCCGCACCCACTTGCCGGGCTCCAGATCCTTGTAGTGCTGGAAGAAATGCGTGATCTGCGACAGCACCAGCTCCGGCAGGTCGCGCGGCGTCGTGATGTTGCGGTAGAGGCTGCTCAGCTTGTCGGTCGGCACCGCCAGCAGCTTGGTGTCGTCGCCCGCCTCGTCGCTCATCTTGAGCATGCCCACCGGCCGACATTGCAACACGACGCCGGTGATCAGCGGCACCGGCGAGAGCACCAGCACGTCCACGGGGTCGCCATCGCCGGACAGGGTCTTGGGCACGTAGCCGTAGTTGCACGGGTAGTGCATGGACGTCGACATGAAGCGGTCGACGAACACCGCGCCGGTTTCCTTGTCGACCTCGTACTTGATCGGATCGGCATTCATCGGGATCTCGATGATGACGTTGAAGTCGTTGGGGATGTCGCGGCCGGGCCCGACGCGATCGAGATTCATGCCTGTATCCTCGGGGGGAAAGCTGGCTATTATAGGGATCGGGTGGTCGGTCCCGACCGGTATCCTCCGGCCAGCCCGGCCCGGCTCGATCACATCAACCACTACGCAGGTCCCTGCCCTCGGCCATTGCGCCAGCCGCCATGTCGACACGCCAGCAGTCGGTAGCCTCGGGCTTCGCCGTTGCGCACGCCGCTTCGGCGCACTGGCGCATTGCCGCTGCCGATTGCCTCGCGCAGATCGGCACGCCGCCGCCCGGGGCCAATCTCGGATTCGTCTATGCGACCGATGCGTTCGCTGCGCGCCTGCCCGACATGCTGGAGCTGCTGCGGGTGCGCACGGGGGTGGATCACTGGGTCGGCAGCGTCGGCATCGGCATCTGTGCCACCGGGACCGAATATCTCGGCGAGGGGGCGCTCGCCATCATGCTCGGGAGCTTCGAGCCGGGATCGTTCCGGGTGCTGCCCTCGATGCGCAGTCCGGCGGATCTGGCGCGCGATCCGCTCACCATCGGCAACGCCGCTGGCAGTTTCGCGCTGGTGCATGCGGATCCGCACAACGCGATGCTCAACGCACTGGTCGCCGAACTCTCCCGGCGGCTCGAGAGCGGCTTCATCGTCGGCGGCCTGACCAGTTCGCGGGGGATCCACGCGCAGGTTGCCGACGGCGTCGTCGATGGCGGTCTGTCCGGCGTGGTGTTCAGCGACGAGGTCGTGGTCGCGACGCGGCTCACGCAAGGCTGTTCCCCGATCGGCGCAGCGCGCGTCGTCACCGAATGCCAGCGCAATGTTCTGATCACGCTCGATGGCCGTCCGGCACTCGATGCACTGCGCGAGGACACCGGATTGCGTTCGGCGCGCGAGCTCGAGGGGGTCGGCGGCACGGTGTTCGCCGGCTTGCACGTGTCCGGTTCGACGACCGGCGACTACCAGGTGCGCAATCTGATCGGCCTCGACACCGAACGCGGCCTGGTCGCGATTGCCGAGCCGGTGCGCGAGGGCTCGCGGCTGTTCTTCTGCCGGCGCGACCAGCGCTCCGCGATCGAGGACATGGCGCGCATGCTCGACAGTATCGGCACCGGGCTGTTCGCCCGGCCGCGCGGCGCTGTCTACTTCTCGTGCCTCGGGCGCGGCGCCGGCCTGTTCGGCGAGCCCTCGCGCGAACTGGTCATGATCCGGGAGGCTCTCGGCGAGGTGCCGCTGGTCGGGTTCTTCTGCAACGGCGAGATCTCGCACAACCGGTTGTACGGGTACACCGGTGTGCTGACGCTCTTCCTGTGACCGGCATCGCCTCGACCATGGCGTTGCCGCTGGGCTGGAGCGACTGGATCGCGTTCTTCTGGTTCTTTGCAGGGTGGATCGGCTACCTCTTCTTCGCCGGCTGGCGGGCGAAGCGCCGGCCAGGA
The DNA here is from genome assembly GCA_043744975.1 of Betaproteobacteria bacterium. Classification (GTDB taxonomy): domain Bacteria; phylum Pseudomonadota; class Gammaproteobacteria; order Burkholderiales. Next base: position 1,953 of record JAYTTO010000379.1, read on the forward strand.
CTCGTTACCCGCCTGGACCACTATCGCAAGCGCTGGATGGAGCAGGTGTCGCAGCGCGAGATCCGGATCGGCGACGTGTCCATCCTCGCCAACCTGTCGAACGGATCGACGTTTTTTGCGTCGACCACCCTGCTGATCCTCGGCGGCCTGCTGGCATTGCTCGGCACCACGGAGAAGGTTGCGTCCATCGTCTCGGAGCTGCCGTTCAACAAGGCCGCGCCGGAACGACTCTGGGATATGAAGATCCTGCTGCTCACCGGCATCTTCATCTTCGCGTTCTTCAAGTTCACGTGGTCCCTGCGGCTCTATCACTTTCTGTCAGTGCTGATCGGCAGCGCGCCGCCGTACGATTCCGACAAGGAGGACGGCGCGAGCTTCGTGCGGCGCGGCATGGCTACCGCCAGTCTGGCCGCGGAGAGCTTCAACAACGGCCTGCGCGCGTATTACTTCGCGCTCGCCGCGATGACCTGGTTCCTCAATCCGTGGATCTGGATGGTCTCCACCAGTTGGGTCGTGGC
>JAYTTO010000380.1:0-3591 GCA_043744975.1 Betaproteobacteria bacterium
GACTGGTGGTCGAGGTCGTCGCCGTCCAGCGTCAGCGGCGCGGCGGCATCGGCGCTCGCCGGATTGCGGCGCAGGCGGCTGACCGCATGGATGCGGACATGTTCGGCCTGGATGTCGACCTCGAGGACGACGTCGTCGACGAGCCAGGCGGGCGGGGTGTAGTCCTCGAGGCGGATGATCTGGGCGGTGGCGTCGCGCATGGCGGGCGGAGGGCAGCGTTGCGAGAATCGCGGATTATCGGCGAGAGCCGCGATCGGCGGGAAACTGATCGCGGCTGCCGGCCCTATGCGGCCATCGGCTCGATCGCCTTGCGCCGGTCCGCGATCTGCGCGGCGGCATCCCGCAAGGCGGTGCGCAGGCCCTCCGCCACGACCGGATGGTAGAACGGCATCTCGAGCATGCGCCAGACCGTCATCTCCGACTCGATGCCCCAGGCCAGCAGATGCGCGAGGTGCTCGGCATCCGGGCCGATGAGCTCGGCGCCGAGAACCCGGCCGTCCACCGGCGCGACGTAGACGTGCAGCAGGCCCCGGTTGCGCAGCATGACCCGGCTCCGGCCCTGGTCCTCGAAACTCGCACGGCCGGTCACGACCGGTCGGCCGGACCGCGCAGCGGCGGATTGTCCGACCACCGCCATCTGCGGATCGGTGAACACGATCGCCAGCGGCGTGCGCCGCAGTCCGGGCCGGGCTTCAGGCAGCGCCGCCGCGTTGTCGCCGGCGATGCGACCTGCGTCCGCCGCTTCATGCAGCAGTGGCATGTCGTTGGCGGCATCGCCGGCGACGAAGATCGCACTGGTGCCGCAGCGCAGGGTATGGCGGTCGAACAGCGGGACCCCGGATGCATCGAGTGCAAGCGTCGTGTTCTCCAGCCCCAGGTCGCGCACGTTCGGGTTGCGGCCGGTCGCGGCAATCACGTAATCCACGACCAACTCCTCGAGACGGCGGTCGCTGTTGCGGTGGACAATGCGTACGCCGCCGTCGACGCGGTCGACGCTCTCGACGTGGGCATCCGCATCGAGGCTGAACTCGCCGGCAAAGGTGCGGTGGGCGTACTCCAGCAGCGCCGGGTCCGAGAACGGGCCGACGCGGCCGCCCCGACCCAGCACGGTGACTTCGACCCCGAGTCGGCTGAGGGCCTGCCCCAGTTCGAGGCCGATCACGCCGGGGCCGAACACGGCCACGGATCGCGGCAGGTCGTTCCAGGAGAACACGTCGTCGTTCACGACCAGCCGGTCGCCCGCGCCGCGCAGCAGTTGCAGGACGGCGGGCGAGGAACCCGTGGCGATGACTGCGCTGCGAAACCTCACCTTGGGTCCGCCCTCGATCCGGAGCGAGCGGTCGCCGGTGAACCGGGCTTTGCCGAGCCGCCGGTCCGCGGCTGGAATGCGCTCGACGCCGTCGAGAACGAAACCGACGAACCGGTCGCGTTCACGCTGCACCCGTGCCATCACAGCCGCCCCGTCGATCCGCACCCGGCCCTCGAGGCGCAAGCCGAATTCGTTCCACTTCTCCGGGCCGTGCGCGGCATCGGCCGCGGCGATCAGGAGCTTGCTGGGCATGCAGCCGACCCGCGCGCAGGTGGTGCCGTAGGCGCCCGATTCGATCAGCAGCGCCCGTCTGCCGGCCGCCCTGGCCGTCCGGTAGGCCGCGAGTCCCGCCGTTCCGGCGCCGATGATCGCGACGTCTGTGTCGATGCTATCGATGCTGTCCATTCAATCGTCTCCGATGACGGGCCTCTCCGCCGCGGAGAGGCCCTGATGCCCGCTTACGCGGCCTTGCGGGTCCAGCGGTCGAGTGCATCGGCATCGCCGATGTGCGCGCCGTTGATATAGATCTGCGGCACGGTCCGCGCATCGCTGATCGCGCCCACGACCCGACTGCGGCTGGTGTTGGGCAGCGCCACTTCGGCATAGTCGTAACCCAGCTCAGTGAGCCTCGCCTTCGCGCGTGCGCAGTGCGGGCAGCCGACCCGCGTGAGGATCGCGACCTGGTCCGGCTTGCGCGCCCCGGGGTTGATGAAGTTCAGCATCGTGTCGGCATCCGACACTTCGAACGGGTCGCCTTCCTTCTCCGGTTCGATGAACTGCCTGACCACGACACCGTCCTTCACCAGCATGGAATAGCGCCAGGAGCGCTTGCCGAAGCCGAGGTCGTTCTTGTCCACGAGCAGACCCATGCCGGCGGTGAAGTCGCCGTTGCCGTCCGGCAGCAGCGTGACGTTGCCGGCTTCCTGTTCGCGCGCCCATTCGTTCATCACGAAGGTGTCGTTGACCGAAATGCAGACGATGCTGTCGACGCCGTTGGCGCGGAATGCGGGCGCCAGCTCGTTGTAGCGCGGCAGGTGCGTCGAGGAGCAGGTCGGGGTGAACGCGCCCGGCAGCGAGAACACCACCACGGTCTTGCCCTTGAAGAGGTTGTCGGTGGTGACGCTCTTCCACTCGTTGTTTTCGCGGATGCGAAACGTGACTGCGGGAACGCGCTGGCCTTCCTTGTGCTGAAGCATTCGAATCTCCTTGAGGATCGGTCATTCATCGACCGGCGAACAAAGTGTCGCAGGCGGGGGCGAGGGCAGGCCAATACCTTGTTACGATTCCGTCCATAGGCACCGCCTATCCGGTGCCGCCCTTGCCAATGACACTCACCGAACTTCGTTATGTGGTGGCAGTCGCCGACGAACGCAATTTCAGTCGCGCGGCGGAGCGCTGTTTCGTCAGCCAGCCGAGCCTGAGCGCGTCGGTCAAGAAACTCGAGGAAGAACTCGGCGCGCGCCTGTTCGAACGCGGCGCGGGCGATGTGCTCCTGACCGACGTCGGCGCGGCGGTGATCGCGCAGGCGCGCCGCGTGCTCGACGAGGCGGCCAGGGTTGGCGCCATCGCCAAGGCCCGGACCGATCCGCTGGCCGGGCCATTGCGTCTCGGCGTGATCCACACCGTCGCGCCCTATCTGCTGCCCGACCTCGTCCTCGGCTTGCGCCATGCGGCACGGGCGATGCCGCTCGACATCGAGGAGAACATGACCGCCAACCTCGACCAGATGCTGCGTGCCGGCCAGATCGACGTGGCGATCCTGGCGCTTCCCTATGCCGCGCCGGGGGTCGAAACCATGCCGGTCTACGACGAAACCTTCCGCATCGTGGTCCCGGTCGGACATCCCTGGGCGCGGCGCAAGACGGTCGCGTCCTGCGATCTCGGTACCGAGAACCTGCTCCTGCTCAGCATCGGCCACTGCTTCCGCGACCAGGTGATCGATGCATGCAGCGAGTTCTCACGGCCGGTCAGCGGCGGCAAGCAGGGCAACTCGCTCGAGACGTTGCGCAGCATGGTCGCCTCGGGGCTGGGCATCTCGGTACTACCGGCGACGGCCCTGACGCCGCGCCATTCCAGTCCGCTGGTGCGGGCGGTCGATTTCGCCGATCTGAAACCCTCGCGCCGGATCGTGCTGGCCTGGCGCAGCGATTTTCCGCGCCAGGCCGCCGTGCGGCTGCTGGCCCAAACCATCGCGAAGCTCGATCTGCCGATCAACCCCCCTGCGGACGCGCCGGGCTGAGGTGACGACCCCCCCAGCCTTCCTTTGGTCGGCACCCCCCAAT
>JAYTTO010000381.1:0-1984 GCA_043744975.1 Betaproteobacteria bacterium
AGTCTCGCCATGCCGATCGCGGGCGGCGAGAACGAGCACACGCTGTTCGGTTTCCGCGATTTCCTTGCCGCGGGCGCAGTCGACATCGCGCAGCCGGACATCGGTTCGGCCGGGGGCTTCACGGCCTGCCGCCACATCATCGCGCTGGCCCATGCCCATGGGGTGCAGGTCAACCCGCACGTGTGGGGATCGGCCATTGCGCAGGCGGCATCGCTGCAGCTCATTGCCGCCGTTCCGGTCGCGCACCATTCGCTGTATGCCGACGAACCGATCTTCGAGTACGACCGCTCGTCGCACCCGTTCCGGCAACTGCTGGTGCACGAGCCGGTTCAGCAGCACGACGGCTGGGTCGATATCCCGTCGCGGCCCGGGCTCGGCGTCGAGGTGAACCGGGACGTGCTGGAACGTTATCGCGCGACCTGATCGCCCGGAACCTCGGCTCGCTTTTGGTGCGCCCGGGTTGCCCGGAGCACCTGCCTGGCGCCAGAAACCATGGCGGCAATCCATGCGCCGCGTTGATTTACCGCGGAACTTTTTCTGGCACGCGCATTGCAATAGGAAGGGTCGGAGTCAAGCGTTACGGTGATGAAAGTCGCCGCTTCGATTGCCCCCTGCGATCCTCCGTGACTTTTGACCCGCCTCTGGCGGGTCTTTTTTTATCCTGCGCACGTCGCAAGCGCAGTGCCCCACCGGCGGAGCGGCCGCTGCCGGCGTCGAGGCGACAACGGATTCAGTGAAGTGATTCGAGGTAGCGGATCACCTGTGCGCGCTTCTCCGGGTTGTTCTGCCGGTAGAGCATCACGGCACCCGGCGCAACGCCCTGAGGACCTGTCAGCCAGCGATCCAGCAGCGCCGTATCCCAGGTCTTGCCGGTCAGCGCCTTGGTGAATGCCTCGGAGTAGGGAAAGCCGGCGATGATCCCGGCACCGCGGCCGACGACACCGAACAGCGCCGCCCTCCGGTGCAGCCGGTTCGTCGCCGTCGTCGCCAGTATGGTCGCGCCTCGAAGACCGATTTTCGAGGCCTCAGCGTGGCGCGGGTTGCGGTTGCGGCGGAGACGTCGGGACCGGCGCCGCAACGGGGGCGGCCGGCCGCGTCCGGCGGTAGTATTCGACCCAGTTCTGCACGTTGCCCTCCTGGACGGCTTCCGCGGCGTCATGTGGCCGGACCGGTTTGGGGGCGGGCGCATCGGCGCCGCGGCTCGGGGCAGCCGCCGCGGACAGCAGCGCCGCAACGGCAACAATGGTTGGGAGGTTCATCAATGGATTCTAGCCTTTGATCGATCCCGGTAAACTACCGGCATGGCACTCCAGTCCAACTACGCCTCGATTCAACCCTACGTGACCCGGGACGGCTCCGAGATCCGTGAGCTGATGCATCCGGAAGTGCACGGCAATCACGCGCAGAGCCTGGCGGAGGCCACCGTGGCGCCCGGCGGTGTCACCCTGCTGCACCGGCATCCGCGCACCGAGGAGATCTATCACTTCACCCGCGGGCGCGGCGTGATGACTCTCGGGCAGGAGCGCCTGACGGTGCAGGCCGGAGACACGGTCTGCATTCCTCCCGGCACCGCGCATTGCGTGGAGAACACGGACACCGAACCGTTGGTCCTGCTGTGTGCCTGTTCCCCCGCCTATTCGCACGCCGACACCGAACTTCTGCCCAACCTGGACTGACACCATGCACGACCTCGTGATCGAAAACGCCTCCATCATCGACGGCAGCGGTCGTCCTGCCTTCCACGGCTGCCTGGCGGTCGAGGCCGGACGCATCGTGGCGATCGGCGCCGATCCCGGACCGGCCCGCGAACGCATCGATGCCGAGGGCCTGACGCTGGCGCCTGGCATCGTCGATACGCACACGCACTACGATGCCCAGATCACCTGGGACCCGCAGGCGTCGCCGTCGCCCGCGCTCGGCGTCAGCACCGTGGTGATGGGCAATTGCGGCTTCACGATCGCGCCGTGCCGGCCGCAGGACCGCG
>JAYTTO010000382.1:0-2116 GCA_043744975.1 Betaproteobacteria bacterium
TGACCGAACGACTGATCGCCGACAAGCCAGTCGGCGGCAAAAAAAACTTCATCGCACGCCAGGTGCCTGCCGTTCCCAAGGACTACATCCCCCGCGGCAATCCTGCGCGCGCAGCGGCACGTGGAGCACTCGATCACGACACTGCAACTGAACTTGAGCTACGCACTCATCGCTCGCCTCGGACAGTGTCCTTGCTGCGATCGAGCAAGCGTAAGCGCAAAGCTACTCTTATGACACAGTAAGACTAAGTTCATGTTTCATGGAATCCCAAGCTGTCCCAGATCGTCCAGAAAGCCATTGAGCATCAACGCTCAAGGGCTTTTTTTATGTCTCGATCGGGTTCATGAAATCCCTGGGTTCCTTCCCTTCAGTGGAGTAGTTTTGGCAGTAGCTCGCCGATCTTCGAGGTCTCTTGAACGTTTCGTCTGGGACACGACAGTCTCTTCTAAAGCCTGCGGCGGCGAACGGATGAGTCGGCAGGCACTTCAAGCGTGACATCGATGTTGTTCAGCCTTGGAGATGTCGGCGCGTCGCCGCAGAGGCTTCGACTCGGCCGTACCCGCGCTTGCCCAAATTCAAAGCCGACAGCTGGGGCGGCGTCATAGGATGGTTGCCTGCGTCCCGCTTCTGTAGCCAACACGGGAACGCCAGACGAACCCAGGAGCATCCATGCCAAAGACCTTCACCAAACGCCTCGGCGTCCTTCGCCGCAAGGACGGCATCACGCACGAGCAGTTCGTCGATCATTGGCTCAACCGGCATGCGCCGCTTTGCGTGAAGCTGCCCGGACTGCGGCGTTATTCGGTCAACCTCGTGGACCGGGGGCGTTTCCCGCATTTCGACTATGACGGCTTTTCCGAACTGTGGTTTGACTCGGAAGCGGATCTGCAAGTCGCCCTGCAGAGCCCCGAGGGTCGCACCCTGTTGGCGGACTTGCCCAACTTCGCCAAGGACGTCTCGCCCATCGTGTCGGTCGAGACGCAGATCCTCTGGCCCTGACCCCCGATCCGGAGATCTCAAGTGAATCAACTCAAAGACAAGATCGCCATCGTGACCGGTGCCGCCGGCGGATTCGGTGAAGGCATCGCCCGGCTGTTCGTCGCCGAAGGCGCGCGCGTGCTCATCGCTGACCTCGACGAAGGCAAGGCCCGCAAGCTGGCCGACGAACTCGGCACCAGCGCCCGTGCCGTGGCTTGCGACGTTTCCAAGGCCGCGGACGTGAACGCCGCTGTTGCCGCTTGCGTCAAAGCCTTCGGCGTGCCGGATATCGTGGTCAACAACGCGGGCACCACGCACCGCAATCAGCCGATGCTGGAGGTGGACGAAGCCACCTTCGACCGGGTGTTCAACGTCAACGTCAAGTCCATCTTCCACGTCGCACGTGCCGTGGTGCCGCTGATGCGCGAACGGCGGCGCGGCAGCATCATCAATATCGGCTCGACTGCCGGCATCCGTCCGCGGCCCGGTCTGACCTGGTACAACGCTTCGAAGGGTGCGGTCAACCTTCTGTCCAAGTCCATGGCTGCAGAACTGGGCCCCGACAACATCCGCGTCAATGCGATCTGCCCGGTCATGGGTGCCACCGGCCTCATCGAACAATTCCTCGGCGTGCCCGACACACCCGAGAACCGCGCCAAAGTCATCGCCGGCATTCCGCTGGGCCGCATGTCCACACCGCAGGACATCGCCAATGCCGCGCTCTGGCTGGCCAGTGATGCATCCGAGTTCATCACCGGCGTTGAACTGCCGGTCGATGGCGGGCGCACCATCTGAACTCACAGGGCCCCCAGGCGGCGTTGCCGCCGCCCCCCGAGGGGGTTGAGAAGCTCGGGAGCGGCCCTTCGTTTTCTCAAGAGGACGACACCTGCCGCCTCCTGCTGTTCGGCACCGACGAGGTGCAGCCGCCCGAGCGGCGGCTGCAGGCCGGTCCGTTGTCGATGCGGCTGGTGGGCACGCGCTTGCTGTCCATTCATGCCGGGCCGCACGAGGTCTGGCATGGCGTGTCCTTTCTGTACCGTGACTCTGATTGGGGCACGCCTGAGCCGGTGGTCGAACAGATCGAGCATGAGTCGCTGGCTGGCGGCTTCCGGGTGATCGTTCGAGCGCATGTGCCGGT
>JAYTTO010000383.1:0-1626 GCA_043744975.1 Betaproteobacteria bacterium
GGACTTGCGATGATTCGGCTGCAACCGCGGGACAACGGTCCAGATCTCGCCGATTTCTCCTTGCGTACTCCCGGTATGCGCGTCGAAATCGACAAGATCTGGCCTCGCTGTCCCACCGTTTCGCTATCGAACACCCAAGTCCGACAGGCTGCTAGGTTTCCTCGGGTGCTTCGGCCGCCGCGCGCCGCCGGGCGCGCTCGGCTTCCTCGTCGATGACCGCGTCGATGTCCCGCAGCAGGGCATCGACGTCTGGCGGGGTGTCGTCGTGCACGAAGCGGCCGGTGAGCGGCACGTCCGGGGTGAGCAGGCCGGCGGCGTAGAGCGCCCAGATCTCCTCGCCGAATTCGGTCGCCGACAGCTCGGGCGCGAACTGCGCGAAGTACGCGGCGAGATTGTTCACGTCGCGAACCAGCATTGCCTGTGCGTGGTTGTTGCCGGCGGCGTCGATCGCCTGTGGCAGGTCGATGATGACCGGGCCGTCGGCATCGACCAGCACGTTGTATTCGGACAGGTCGCCGTGGACGATGCCGGCGCAGAGCATGAGCACCACCTGCCGGATGAGCGCCGCGTGGTACTCGCGGGCCAGTTCCGGCGTCAGCATCAGATCCTCGAGCCGCGGCGCGGCGTTGCCGTCGGCGTCGGTCACCAGCTCCATCAGTAGCACGCCTTCGTGGAAGTTGTACGGCTTGGGCACGCGGACGCCGGCGCCGGCGAGCCTGAACAGGGCGTCGACCTCGGCATGTTGCCAGGCCGCCTCCTGCTCGCGGCGTCCGTATTGCGAGCCCTTCTCCATCGCCCGCGCCTGCCGGCTGTTCTTGACCTTGCGGCCTTCGGTGTAGGCCACACTCTGGCGGAAGCCGCGCTTGTTGGCCTCCTTGTAAACCTTGGCGCAGCGCACCTCGCCGTCGCAGATCACGACGAACACCATCGCTTCCTTGCCGCTCTTCAGTTGCCGCACGACCTGTTCGACGAAGCCGTGCTCGACCAGGGGCTGCAGGCGCGGGGGAATCTTCATCGGTCAGGCGACGGCATAGCCGTAGCGCAGATTGCTCCGCACGCCGCCGGCGGCGAGGTACTCGCGCTTGCGGCGCGCGATGCCATCGTCGAGGTTGGCATAGGCCTTTGGGTTGATGTCGTACAGGCGCGCCGAATTGAGACCCAGGATCGCACTCTTGACCTCGCCTCGGGCATCGCCAAGCGGTGCGAAGCCGTGGCCGCGCTGCATGTCTTCCGGGATCTCCAGGCGGCGCAGCGCTTCGAGCTGCCACTGCGGCGCACCGGTCCAGACAGCGTCGGAGCCCCACACCACATGATCGGCACCGAGGCCGCGCACCAGCGTGCCCATGATGCCGGCCGCGAGCCGCGGTTGCGCGACGCTGGTGGTGGCGAACACCTGGCCCAGGTCGCCGTAGACGTTGTTCACGCCGAACTTTTCCGGGATCTCCGCGAGATCGGTGACCCACTCGATGCGGCCCGTGCTCTCGAACTGGGCGAGGGCTTCCTCCGGCGTGCCGCCGCCGGGGAAGCGATAGCCCGAGTGGTAGATGATGAAGTTGAGCATCGGCCAATCGCGCGCCGCCTGCCCCACGTCGCTCACGTCGCAGAAGTCGCGCAAGTGCGGGAACT
>JAYTTO010000384.1:0-5247 GCA_043744975.1 Betaproteobacteria bacterium
GCCGATCACGCGATTCCACCAGCTTGCGCGATTCTCCGATGCCTGCGGTGCGGAGATCCCGCGCTGGATCCGCCGCAAGCTCGAAGGCTTCGGCGACGACGCCGCGTCGATCCGTGCTTTCGGCCTCGACGTCGTGACCATGCTGTGCGACGACCTGCTGCGCAACAGCGCGCCGGGCCTGCACTTCTACACGTTGAACCAGGCAGGCGCGGTCACCACCATCTGGCAACGGCTCGGCCTCTAGATCTAACCCCCCCAAGCCTCCCTTTGGTCGGCACCCCCCAATGGGGGGCCAGGGCGCTTGGAGGCGGCCCGGCGCGCAGTAGGACCTGTCGGACCTGAGGGGCGCGTTGCCGGCCGCGGAAGCGATGGCTTAGACTCCGCCGCGTGCCATCGCCACGCGCCCGTTTTCTGCTGCTCCTGCTTGCGGTTTTCCTGGGCCTCGTCGCCGCGGAAACCCGCTTCCTGCATCTGACCGAGGCGTTCTCCAATCGCGTCGCCGACTTCTTCCTGCGCCAGCACGCCAAGGGGCTGGCGGCAGACCCCGATATCGTCATCCTCGCGATCGACGAAGCGAGCGTCACCGGGATGGCCGGGTACGCCGGTCGCTGGCCGTGGCCGCGATCGGTGCATGGCGAGGTGGTCGAAGGTATTGCCGCGCAGAAGCCCAAGGCGATCGTGTTCGACGTGATGTTCGGCGAACCGGATGTTTTCCGGCCGGAGTCCGACGCCGCGTTCAATGAAGCGATTGCGCCGCTTGCCAACGTCTATTTCCCGACGGCCCGCCATGACCCCGGCGGCGATGCGTATGGGGTTCCGATCAAGGATATCGCCCCCGGCTTCGGCGCCGTGCGCGGACTGCGGAGCGACCCGAAGGCGAAAATCGACGTGCTGCTGCCGCTCGCGCTCAAGCCCGGGAACTGGCGCCTCGGCCTGATCAATTTTCTGCAAGATCGCGACGGTGTCGGACGCCGCTATCTCATCTTCGAGAACGCCTATGGATGGCGCTTGCCATCGTTGCCGGCCCGCCTCGCGATCGACCTCGGGTGGCCGCTGCCGGGCGATGACGACTTCATGATCGGCTGGCGCGGCGGTGTCGCCGCGCACCAGCAGGTGCCGTTTGCCGCCGTCTGGGCGGATTTCAACACCGAGAAGAAGACCCGTGCGCCGGACGAGTTCCGCGACAAGGTCGTGGTGATCGGCGCGACCGCTACCGGGCTGCACGACATCCGCGTGACGCCGATCAGCGGTGCGCACCCGGGCGTGGAGATCCTTGCCACCGCCATCGACAACCTGAAGAACCGGCACTGGCTCACTGTTGCGCCGGCGTGGGTATCGCCGGTGGTTGCCGTGGCGCTGCTCGCGATTCTCACCGCGCTGCTGTGGGCCCAGGTCGGGATCATCCGCATCGGCATCGGTTTGGTCGCGGTGATCGCGCTGCTGCTCGGCGGTAGCTGGATCGCCTTGGGTCAAGGATTGTGGATGCCCGTGATGACACCCGTGTTGTTCGCGACGGCGTTCTTCGTGCTCTGCGCGCTGCACGACTATCGCGACGAGCGGCGCGCGCGCGAGAATGCCATCCGTGAATTCAGCCGCTTCGTCAATCCGCATGTGGTGCAGGAGCTGATCGCCAAGGGCGGCCTGTCGCGGGCGGGCGAGAGTCGCGAGGTCACGATCCTGTTCTCCGACATCCGGGGCTTCACCACGCTCGCGGAGACGCGCGCGCCGGGCGAGGTGGTCGACCTGCTCAACCGGTACTTCTCGCTCCAGGTCGACGTGATCTTCCGGCACGGCGGCACGCTCGACAAGTTCATCGGCGATGCGATCATGGCCTGCTGGGGCGCGCCGATCGACGACCCGGACCAGGCACAGCATGCGGTCGCGGCGGCGCTCGACATGGCGGCGACGCTCGAAACCTTTCGTGCCGGGCTGGGGACGTCCGGTACGGACTTCGATGTCGGCATCGGGATCCACTCGGGGCCGGCGGTGGTGGGCCTCATCGGGTCCGCCGCCCGCCGCGAATACACGGCCATCGGCGACACGGTCAATCTCGCCAGCCGGATCGAGGGGCTGACCAAGGGGGTCGCCCGCATCCTGGTGTCGGAAGACACCGCACGCAAATGCCGCGGCGCCTTTGACTTCACCAGTCGCGGCCACTATATAGTCAAGGGTCGGACGGCCGAGGTGCAGCTGTTCGAACCGCGGGGGAGGGTCTGATGATCGAGCGCATGCGCCGGCTCTGTTGGCTGGTGTTTTCGGTGACCGTGTTGCTGGCCTTGCCGGCCTGGGCCCAGGAGACCGGGTTCACGCTGCGCGAGACCGACGTCAAGGCCAAGCCGTTTCTCGATGCCGGGCTGCTGACGAAGCTGCCGGAGAAGACCGTGGTGACGGTGCTTCAGCGCCAGGGCGGCTGGATGCAGATCAAGTCCGATGAAACCCAGGGCTGGGTGCGCATGCTGAGCCTGCGCCTGGGCAATCCCGACCCCAAGAAAAATGACACCTCGTTCCTCACCGCGATCACGCGCTCGTCGCGGCCGTCGACCAGTCCGACCGTGACCACCGGCGTGCGCGGCTTCTCGGAAGAGGACCTCAAGGCCGCCAAGCCCAATCCCGAGGAGCTCGCGAAGATGGAGTCCTTCGCCATCCCGCCAGCCGGTGCCGCCCAGTTCGCCGCGGCCGGCAAGCTGGTCGCCCGTCAGGTCGACTTCGTGAAGGCCGACGGCAAGCCCGAGAAGGTGAAGAAATGAACACCCGGATCGCGATTGCCGCATCACTTCTCGGCGCCGTGGCGCTCGGCGGCCTGCTTGCCGGCTGCGCGCCGGAACAGACCGAAGCCTTCCTGAAGAACGTCGGCGGGGTCGAGGGACTGGTGCGCAACATCAAGGACGCGTCCGGCACCGTCGACGAGCGGCGCGAGATCGAGCTCGGCCACGGCATGATGGAAACGCTGCTGGGCGCCCGTCCTTTGGTCGCCGACCCGGATCTCCAACTCTACGTGAACAACGTCGGTGGCTGGGTCGCCGCGCAGTCCGATCGACCCGGCCTGCCGTGGCGATTCGCGGTCAACGACAGCGATCACGTGAACGCCTTCGCTGCCCCCGGCGGCTATGTCATCGTCACCAAGGGCATGATGAACGCGCTGCATTCGGAAGCCGAACTCGCCGGTGTGCTCGGGCACGAGATCGGGCATGTGGTCCGCAAGCACCACCTTGCGGCCTTGCGCAAGGGCGCCTTCATGAACCTGCTCGGTGCGGGTGCCGCCGCCGGTGCTGCCGGAAAGGCCAGTGGCGAACTGGTCCAGGCGCTCGTGGGACCGACCAAGGATCTGTACTCAAAGGGCCTCGACAAGGACGACGAGTTCGAGGCCGATCGTGTCGGCATCGTCCTCGCGACGCGCGCAGGTTACGACCCCTACGGGTTGCCGGCAGCGCTGCAAACCCTGGCCAAGATCAAGGCGGACGATCCCTACCTCGCCCTGCTCTTCAAGACACACCCGAATCCTGGAGCACGGCTCGATCAGCTGGCATTGGCGATGGGCACCGGATTCGACCGCTTCGAAGGCTCGCCGCAGAATGCTGAACGGTTCCGCGCGGTAACACGCAAGCTGAGGGCGACGCCATGAATGCGCCGGGTGTGCGCAACCGGTGATCGAGAAAGCAGCCGGGCGCACTGCACTGCTTGCTGGCGCAACCGGGCTCGTCGGGCAGCATGTCCTGACGCGACTGTTGTCTTCCCCCCGCTACCGGAAGGTTGTCGTCCTGGTCCGGCGACCGTTGTCAGTTTCTTCACCCCGGCTGGAAGAGCACATCCTGGACTTCGACCAGTTGACGGCGTTCCGGTCGGAGCCGGCGCCGAACGATGTGTTCTGCTGTCTCGGTACGACGATCAGGGTCGCCGGATCGCAGGCGGCGTTCCGCAAGGTCGACCACGACTATCCCCTGGCGCTGGCCCGCGTGGCCGTATCGTCCAGGGCCGAGCGCTTTGCCATGATCTCGTCGCTGGGCGCCGCCGCCGGATCGAAGGTGTTCTACAGCCGGATCAAGGGCGAAACCGAGGCCGACATCGCTGCCCTCGGCCTGCCCCGGTTCTGGTTCCTTCGACCATCGTTGCTGGCCGGTGACCGGGTCGAATCCCGGATCGGCGAACGCATCGGCCTTGCCGTTGCCGGCCTGATCGGCCCGCTGATGATCGGGCCGCTGCGCCGCTATCGATCAATCGACGCCGATACGGTCGCCTCGGCGATGCTCGCGCTTGCGGCAGGCGAACGACCGTCCGGGCCGGTCGAATCGGACGAACTCCAGGTCCTCGGCGCCTGACCCGGCTGGAGCAACCAACGCCCGCGCGAGCGCCGGGCCGTCCCAAGCAAGCAGCCCCCCATTTGGGGGTGCCGACCGGAGGAAGGCTGGGGGTTGTCAACGGAGCGCCGGGCCGCCCCAAGCAAGCAGCCCCCCAATCGGGGGGGGCCGACCGCAGGAAGGCTGGGGGGCGCTACCCCAGCGGGCGTCGTGATGGTTCAGCGGCGAAGGATCAGGCGGCGCGCTTTTTCTGCTGGGCGGCAACCGCGTGCATCTGGGAGTAAGCGTGGTGCGCTGCCGCCTCGGCGTCGCCCACGTGCACCGCATGACCCATGTCCTGCAGCACGGAACCCAGGGCCGACAGGCACAGCATCACGTTGTCGGGACGGCACGAGTAGCCCATGGTGCCGAACCGCCAGATCTTGCCGGCCAGAGGGCCGAGGCCGGCGCCGATCTCCAAGCTGAATTCGCTCAGCAGGCGCTTGCGCACCTCGGCTTCGTTCACGCCCTCCGGCACCAGCGCCGCGTTCATCTGCGGGATCTGGCACTCCTCCTTCACCAGGTACTTGAGGCCCATGGCTTCGAGACCGGCCTTGAGCGCCAGGTGATGCCGGCGATGCCGCGCCCAGCAGTCCTCGAGGGTTTCCTCGCGAATCAGCAGCAGCGCTTCATGCAGGGCGAACAGAGAGTTGGTCGGCGCCGTGTGGTGGTAAGTGCGGTTGGTCGCGCCCCAGTAGCCGAGCAGCAGGTTCATGTCCATGAACCAGCTCTGGATCTTGTCCTTGCGCCCCTTGACGTGATCGACCACTCGCTCGGAGAACGAGACGGGTGAGAGACCGGGCGTGCACGACAGGCATTTCTGGCTGCCGGAGTAGATGGCGTCGACCTGCCACTCGTCGACCAGCACGGGCACGCCGCCGAGCGAGGTGACCGCGTCGACAATGGTCATCGC
>JAYTTO010000385.1:0-1919 GCA_043744975.1 Betaproteobacteria bacterium
CACCGAGACCGACTGCCTGCTGCATCTCGGCCCGCAGTCGCACGCCGCCGGCCTGTTCGGGCTCACCCATATCGCCAAGGCGTCGCATCATGTGCTGCCTGCCAGTGGCGGCTTCGATCCCGCCGAACTCGTCGATCTGGTCGGCCGCTATCCGAACGCGACGTTCTTTCTCGCGCCCACCATGCTGCGGCGCCTGTTCGACGCACCGGCGGTGGCGAACCTGCGGGTCGAGAACGTGCGGACCGTGCTGTGCGGCGCGGCGCCGATCTATGTCGAGGACGTGAAGTGCGCGCTGGCCTTGCTGGGGCCGCGCTTCTGGAACGGCTACGGCCAGGGCGAATGCCCGTGCACGATCACGGCGATGCCAAAGCATCTCTACATCGGCGAGACGGCCGATGCCCGCCTGGTGTCGGTCGGCATCGCGCGCACCGGTGTCGAAGTGCGCATCGCGGATGGGGAAGGGCGCGACTGCGCCACCGGCGAGGTCGGCGAGATCCTGGCGCGCAGCGACATCGTCATGCACGGCTACTGGAATGATCCCGCGGCCAGTGCGGCGGCGCTCGCGGGCGGCTGGTTGCATACCGGCGATCTCGGCGCGATGGACGCGGACGGCTGTCTCACCCTGAAGGACCGCTCCAAGGATCTCATCATCAGCGGCGGCGCCAACATCTATCCGCGCGAGGTCGAGGAGGTATTGCTTGCCGATACTGCCGTTGCCGAGGTTGCCGTGGTCGGCGGCCCGGATCGCGAGTGGGGGGAGCGGGTGGTGGCCTTCGTCGTCGCCCGGCCCGGCAACACCCCCACCGCGGAAACCCTCGACCGCCTGTGTCTTGCTAACATCGCAAGGTTCAAGCGCCCGAAACAATACGTCTTCGTCGCGGCGCTCCCGAAGAACAACTACGGGAAGGTGCTCAAGACCGAACTGCGCGCGCGACTGTCCGCGACGTGAGTTCACCCGTCGCCGGTGCTCCACCGGCGGCGCCAACCGAGGAAACCGACATGACCCAGGCCGTTATCGTCTCCACCGCCCGCACCCCGCTGTGCAAATCCTGGCGCGGCGCCTTCAACATGACCCACGGCGCAACGCTCGGCGGCCATGCCGTGCAGCACGCCGTGGCGCGCGCGAAGCTGGATCCGGCCGAAGTCGAGGACGTGCTGATGGGCTGCGCCAATCCCGAAGGCGCCACCGGCTGGAACATCGCGCGCCAGATCGCGCTGCGCGCCGGCCTGCCGGTCACCACCGCCGGCGTCACCGTCAACCGCTTCTGCTCGTCCGGCCTGCAGACCATCGCGATGGCCGCGCAGCGCGTCATCGCCGGTGAGGCCGACATCTTCGTTGCCGGCGGCGTCGAGTCGATCTCGTGCGTGCAGAACGAGATGAACAAACACATGGCCACCGACGGCTGGCTGATGGAACATAGGCCGGCGCTTTACTGGCCCATGCTCCAGACCGCTGAGATGGTGGCCAAGCGCTACAACATCGGGCGCGAACCGCAGGACCGCTATGGCGCCGAGAGCCAGCAGCGTGCCGCCGCCGCCGAAGCGGCCGGTAAGTTCAAGGACGAGATCGTCCCGATCAACGTCACCATGAAGATCGTCGACAAGGCCACCGGCCAGGAGTCGACCAAGGAACACACCGCCACCAAGGACGAAGGCATTCGCGCCGACACCACCTACGAGGGCGTGTCGCAGATCAAGCCCGCGGTCGAGGGCGGTGTCATCGCCGCCGGCAACGCCAGCCAGTTCTCGGACGGCGCTTCCGCCTGCGTGGTCATGAGCGACACCGTGGCGGCACGCAAGGGCCTGAAGCCGATGGGCATCTTCCGCGGCTTTGCGGTCGCCGGCTGCGAACCCGACGAGATGGGCATCGGCCCGGTCTTCGCGATTCCGAAGCTGCTCGCCCGCACCGGCGTCAAGCT
>JAYTTO010000386.1:0-2512 GCA_043744975.1 Betaproteobacteria bacterium
TGCTGGCGGCGAACCTCGGCGTGCGCTATACCGTCTTGCCGATCAAGCCCGTATTCGACCGGTTCCTCGAGACCCTGTCGGACGAGTTCGCCGGGCGCGACAGCGATACCACCGAGGAGAACCTGCAATCGCGCATCCGCGGCACGCTCCTGATGGCGCTCTCGAACAAGTACGGATCGATCGTGCTTACCACCGGCAACAAGAGCGAGATGGCGACCGGGTATGCCACGCTCTACGGCGACATGGCCGGCGGGTTCGCCGTGCTGAAGGACATCAGCAAGACCCTCGTATACCGGCTGTGCCGCTACCGGAACAGTTTGGGCGCGGTCATTCCGGAGCGGATCATCACCCGCCCGCCGTCGGCCGAGCTGAAGCCTGGCCAGGTCGATCAGGACAGCCTGCCGCCCTATGAAGTGCTGGACGCCATCATGGAGCTCTACGTCGAGCGCGACGTCGGGCCGGTGGAGATCATGCGGCTCGGGTTCGCCCGGGCGGACGTCGAGCGGGTGGTGAAGCTGCTGACCCTGAGTGAATACAAGCGCCGCCAGTCGCCCGTTGGGGTGCGCATCACCCCGCGTGGCTTCGGCAAGGACTGGCGCTACCCCATCACCAACCGCTACCGCGACAAGTTCTAACCTGATCGAGGGCTGATGTTGCAGCGCAGTGGCCTATACTCCGTTCGCAGCGCCCCCCCCCAGCCTGTGAGGCCGACATGAAGAAGATCGAAGCGATCATCAAGCCATTCAAGCTCGACGAAGTCCGCGAGGCGCTCTCCGAGATTGGTGTCACCGGCCTGACGGTCACCGAAGTCAAGGGCTTCGGCCGGCAGAAGGGCCATACCGAGCTCTATCGCGGCTCGGAGTACGTGGTCGACTTCCTGCCCAAGGTAAAGCTTGAGGTGGTGGTCAAGGACGAACTGCTCGACACCGCCATCGACGCCATCATCAAGGCGGCGCGCACCGGCAAGATCGGCGACGGCAAGATCTTCGTCTTTCCTGTCACCCAGGTCATCCGCATCCGCACCGGCGAGACCGACGAAGCCGCTGTTTGAACTTGGGCAGAAAGTCCATGCAACCGTTATTGCAGTTCACCCGTCTGCGCCAGATCGGCCAGAGTCTCTGGCTCGACAACCTGTCGCGCGGCATGCTTCAGGCCGGCGATCTTGAGCGGCTTGCCGACGCCGGCGAGATCAGCGGCATCACCACCAATCCGAGTATCTTCCGCAACGCCATTGCCAGCGGGGGTGCCTACGCCGACGAACTCGCGCGCCTGCGCCAGTCGGAGGCCGACCCGGAGCGCCGCTACGAACGCCTGGCGATTGCCGACGTCCAGGCGGCGTGCGACGTGCTGCGGCCGGTGTTCGACGCCGCCCGAGGCGACGACGGTTTCGTCAGCCTCGAGGTGTCGCCACGGCTCGCGCACGACGCTGCCGGCACGTTCGCGGCGGCCAGGCGCCTGCACGCCGAGGTTGCCCGCGACAACGTGCTGATCAAGATTCCCGGCACGCCGGCCGGCGTCACCGCTTTCGGCGACTGCATCGCCGCCGGCATCAGCGTCAACGTAACCTTGCTGTTCTCGCTGGCGCAGATGATGCGCATCTTCGAAGCCTATCAGTCCGGCCTTGAGCGCCGGCGCGCCGCCGATGGCGACGTGCGCCGCATCAAGGCGGTGGCGAGCTTCTTCATGAGCCGGATCGACTCCCTGATCGACAAGCGGCTCGACGCCGTCGGCACGCCGGACGCGCTGGCACTGCGCGGCAAGGCCGCGGTGGCGATCGGCAAGCTCGCCTATGCCCGCTACCAGGACTTCTTCGCGACCTCGCAATGGAAGGCGCTTGCGGTTGCCGGGGCCAGGCCGCAATACCTGCTGTGGGCCAGCACCAGCACCAAGAACGCGGCCTACCCCGACCTGCTCTACGTCGAACCGCTGATCGGTCCGCAGACCGTCAACACGCTGCCCGACGCCACCCTGAATGCCTTCCGCGACCATGGCAAAGTGGCCGTGACCATCGGCGATGGCCTGGCTGATGCGCAAGTGAGCTTCGATGCGCTCGAACGGCTCGGCATCGGCCACGAGGCGGTCGGCGATCAGTTGCAGACCGAAGGTGTGAAGCTCTTCGACGACGCCTATACGGCGCTGCTGGCGGCGGTCAGCTAGATAAAAAAGGGGCCAGGCTCGGACTTTCGCGGACGTTTGAGCGTGCAGCCTACTTCGATGGCGCCTCCGTCCCCGACGACGACGACGTTCCCGGGCAGGTGATGGGCATGGAGTCGAGCGCGATGAAGCGGCTGGTGACGTTGAGCCGCTTCAGGTACTTGTGCTGGATCTCGTAGGCCTCGATCTCCTTTGCCTGCCAGCGCTCGCACGTGGTCGGCAGCGTCTCGAACTTGCCGCTGACTTGCTGGAGGTGATGCACCAGTTCGTGCAGGAGAATGGACCGGGAGTACGTGTCGTCCTGCACGTCCAGCGTTTCGTCGATGTAGACGCCTTTCTCCGGCAGGTAGAACGCCTT
>JAYTTO010000387.1:0-10228 GCA_043744975.1 Betaproteobacteria bacterium
GATCACGATGTTGGTTGGCAGCCGGTTGCGCGCGAGTTCCTGTTCGACCAGCGTGACCGTCACCGAATCGTAGTTCGGGCCCTTGGCGCCGCCGCGCAGGACCACATGCCCGTAGCCGTTGCCGACGGTGCGGATGATCGCGACTTCGCCGCCCGGATTGATGCCGAGGAAGCTGTGTGGCTTCGACACCGACAACAAGGCGTTGACCGCAACCTGCAGGCCCCCGTCGGTGCCGTTCTTGAAGCCGACCGGAGTCGAGAGACCGCTCGCCATCTCGCGGTGCGTCTGCGATTCGGTGGTACGGGCGCCGATCGCGCTCCAGGTCACCAGGTCGCCGAGGTATTGCGGGCTGATCGGATCCAGCGCCTCCGTGCCTGCCGGCAGGCCCAGCTCATTGATGTCCAGCAGCACGCGGCGGGCGAGCTGCAGGCCCTCCTCGATGTCGAAGGAATCGTTCATGTGCGGGTCGTTGATCAGCCCCTTCCAGCCGGTGGTGGTGCGGGGTTTCTCGAAGTACACGCGCATGACGACGAACAGCGAGTCGCGCACTTCCTCCGCGACCGCCGCGAGCCGGCGTGCGTAGTCCATGGCCGCGACCGGATCGTGGATGGAGCACGGTCCGACCACCACCATCAGGCGATGATCCTCGCGGTCGAGAATGCGTTGCAGCGTCCGGCGGCCCTCGAGCACGGTGCGTTCCGCGCGCGCCGACAGCGGCAGGTGTCGGCGGATCTCGTCCGGCGATGCCAGCACGGTCTGTGCGGCAACGTTGACGTTGCTGGTTTGCGGTTCGGTCATGACGCGGCGCCTGTTAGCGGATCTTCGAGTACGCGGTGGGCGCCAGGAAGAGGTTGGTAATGCTGGCGACGATGGCACCGTTCTTCTCGGTTTCGGCGCGCTTCCCGATCCACTCGGGGTCGGTCATGAAGCCGTTCCACACGCGCTCGCGCTCGGCCATGTCCTGCCACTCCAGCAGGTAGTACAGGTCCTGGTTGGAGTCGCCGACGAGCACGGTCCAGAACCCGACCTGGCGGATGCCGTGACGCTCCCACAGATCGAGCGTGATGGTGTCGAAACGCTGGTTGAGATCGGGCAGGCGGCCGGGGACGCAGTGGTAGATGCGCAGTTCGTGGATCACGTGGAATTCCCTTGAAGTGGCGGTTGTACAGGACGGCAATCGCGGCTCCGACGGCTGCGGTCGTCCGCACCCGCCAACGGAATGCGTCGCAGCGCGAATCGAGGGGCGAAACAACAGCCGGAGCGGCGAGGGCGCGAGCATCCGCCGAAGGCCCCCGGCTGGTCAAGTCCGGGGTGCGCATTTGTTCCCGGGCACCCCGGCTCGTGCCGATGCCAGGGTCCCGTCCGCCGTCACGGCGAAGACTTGGCATGAAGGGTGGGGACAGGGCTGTGTGCGGGCCACAGTAGGGTGCCAACCCTGCCGCTATACTCGCGCTGTAGCGTCGGGATCTTACGGTATCTCTGCCATGCATATCGCCGCGAACGGCATCCGCATCCGCTACACCATCGAAGGTGCCGGTCCCTGGCTGGTCATGAGCCACTCGCTGGCATGCGATCTCGGCATGTGGGACCACGAAGCCACCATGCTCTCGGGGCGGTTCCGGGTGCTGCGCTTCGACACCCGGGGACACGGCGGCACCCAAGCGCCGGCAGCGGAATACACGCTCGATCAGCTCGCAGACGATCTGCAGGCGTTGCTCGACGCGCTCGATATCGAACGTTGTCATTTCATGGGTCTGTCGATGGGCGGGATGATCGGGATGACCCACGCGCTGAAGCATCCCGGGCGGTTCGATCGGCTGTTGCTGTGCAACACGTCGAGCCGGATCGGTCCCGAGGCCGGTCCGTTGTGGCAACAGCGGATCGAGACGGTGCGTGGCGGCGGCATCGAGTCGATCGTCGAACCGACCATCGCCCGCTGGTTCACGGCACCGTTCCGCGCGGCACGTCCCGACGTCACTGCCACGGTGGCCGCGATGATCCGGGCGACCCCGCCGGCGGGCTACATCGGCTGCTGCCACGCGATCCCGAAGATCGATCTCACCGGCTGTCTCGGTGCCATTGCCGCGCCGACGCTGGTGATCGCAGGGGACCACGACGCTGGCACGCCGGTGGAGATGGCGCGGGCGATCCAGCTCGGCATACCGGGCGCGCAGCTCGCCGTGCTGCCACGGGCATCGCATCTGTCCAATCTCGAGCATCCCGGACCGTTCGGCCGCCTCGTCGCGGATTTTCTCGACGCCGGCTCCGCGTAGCGCGGCCGGTTACAACGGTTCGGCGACGGTCGCTTCGGTGTCGGGCCGCGCGAGATCGATCACGTCGATCTCGTGGCGTCGATGCCGGAGCCACTTGACCAGCAACTGGTAGGTGTCGAGGTCGAAGGTGCCGTCGAAGCGCGTCTCGAGCATGTCGAACAGGTCGGTCTCGGCGTCGACGGTGCCGAGGTAGCACCAGCGGTCGATCAGGTGGATCTCGGTGCGGCCCCGTTGCCGATCGGTTTCGCGGATGCCGATCCGGCCGCGAAACGGCCAGGATTCGATGCGCAGCCGATACAGCGCGTTTGCCAGCCGCAGGTTGTGAGCCGCCAGCGTCTCCTTGCCGCAGCAGGCGCCGCGGCATTTCTTGATCTGGTGGGAAAAGCACGGGCCCTTGCCGCCCTTTTCCAGCCCCAGCACCCGGGGACAGAGGCCGTTCTCCTCGGCGATCTCGCGCAGCGCGCGGGCGGCCTTCGTGGGCGAACGGAACAGGCCACGCACGAGATCCGCATTGCGGAAGTCGATCTCGCCGGCCTTCACCAGTTGCGGCGCGGCTGTCGTCAGGGGATCCCAGTGCCAGGCACAGAGGTCGTCGTTCCGGCGCAACAGACGGTTGTGCACCGGCGTCAGCCGCTTGACCGTTTGTGCTTCGATCAGGAGCGCACCGAGTTCGCCGGCCGTCTCGCGCCATTCGACGCGGGCGATCTCCTGGGCGATGCGCATGTCCTTCGCGACCTTGTGATCGCCGGAGAAATGCGACAGCACCCGCGAACGCAGGTTGACGCTCTTGCCGACGTACAGGGCGCCGCCGCCGGCGTCGAAGAAGCTGTAGACGCCCGGTGCGTCGGGCACGCCATCGAGAGCGTCCGGTGCCAGGCCTGCGGGCAGGGCGGGGGACTTCAGGAGTTCGCGGGCGGCATCCAGCACCGTGGAGTCGCCAAGATCCCGCCTCGCGCTGCGGGTGAACTCGAGCAGAACCCTGGCGTCGGCAAGCGCGCGATGCCGCTGCCCGCACTCGATGCCGTGACGCGCGATGACGCTGTCGAGGTTGTGCCGACGTTCCGCCGGATAGAGCCGGCGCGAGAGCTTGACGGTGCACAGCACCCGGCTCAGGTAGCGCAGGCCGAAACGGCTGAATTCGTTCCGCAGGAAACCGTAGTCGAAGCGCGCGTTGTGGGCGACCAGCAGCTTGCCGTCGAGGCGATCGTACAGCGCCCGGGACAGCTCCTCGAACGGCGGGGCGTCGGCCACCATCGCATTGGTGATGCCGGTGAGGGTCTCGATCGCCAATGGAATCCGCATGCCCGGATTGACCAGGGTCGACCATTCGTCGATCGAACCGTCGGCACCGATCTCGACCAGGCCGATCTCCGTGATCCGGTCGAAGTGGGCGGTCGCCCCGGTGGTCTCGAGATCCAAATAGACGACGCCGGCGTCAAGCATCTGCCGCCGCCGCCGTGTTGCCGTTGCCCAAGGCAAATTCGACGTTGCCGGCAGGCCGACCGCGGAACTGTGGCACAACGACATTGTCCTGCACAGTGCAGCAAGACGGGTTGCCAACCGGCAGTCCTTGACCTGTACCCGATCGATGTTCGAAGGCGATCAAAATGAAGTTGTTGCGCTCGCTGATTGCGGCGATGGCGATTGCCACCGCAGGTAGTGCATTTGCCGCCGCACCGAAGGCCGACATCGTCGACACCGCGGTTGCCGTCGGTTCATTCATGACCCTGGTCGCCGCAGTGCAGGCGGCGGGCCTGGTCGACACCCTGAAGGGCAAGCGGCCGTTCACCGTATTTGCGCCGACCGATGCCGCATTCTCCAAGCTGCCTGCCGGTACGGTGGATGCCCTGCTGAAGGACAAGGCCAAGCTTACCAAGATCCTGACCTACCACGTGATGGCGGGCAAGGCGATGGCCGCCGACGTCAAGGATGGCAAGGTGGCATCGGTGGCAGGCGGGATGCTCACGCTGCACCGCGATGCCGCGGGCGTCACGGTCGATGGTGCGAACGTTACCACCGCCGACATCGCGGCGACCAACGGGGTGATCCACGTCATCGACACCGTCATCATTCCGAACCGGGTTCGTGCTGGACCATGCGTGATTTTTGCTGTTCCCTCCGGGGCGTAACCGTCCCCCACGGCCAACGCCCCGAATTCGCGCCCCGACAATCTGCCGGGGCGTTTTTTTGTGCGCCCGGGACCAGACCTCGCTCCGGCCACTCCCTATAATCCGCGGCACAAGAAGAACCAGCCTGAGGAGAGTCCGGTGCGGAACCTGTTGTTGTGCATGGCCGGCGCGACGTTCGCGCTGGGCAGTTCGGTTGTCCGGGGACACGGCGAGCATGCCGTGGCGCCGCTGGAACAGATGGACTGCTCGCGGCCGCCGGCCGCCGCCATCACGCAGTTGCCGGAACCGCTCGCGAACTGGGCGCGCCTGGAATGCGGCGCCGGCGGCCAGAAGCTCGTTGCCGCACCCGGTTGGCAGTGGCGCTACCCCAGCAGTTGGTTCGATCGACCGTTCGCGCCCGCCGGGGCGCCCGATGCCTCGATCGACGAGCCCGGCGCGAAGTATTTCGTCGAGATGACCGTCGAGGTGGTGACTGGTGCCGCAGCGCAGGCGGTACACGACAAGCTCGCCCGCGCGATTTCCAGCTATGCCGACGCCTACGAACGCGCGCCCGCCCGGTTCTATCGCGTGAAGGCGGAGAACAATCTCGGCCACGACATGGAGTTCTGGTTTCCGGCGAAATCCGAAACCGACCTGTGGGGCGTGCTGTGCGTACCGACGTGCCGCCCCGACTACGCCTTCCTGATCCAGAAACAGCAACCCTGAACCATCATGATGAAGCTGACGCCGCAAGACGTGCTCCCGTCCGACCATCAGCGCGCCATCCTGGTGGGGCGCGCCTGGGTGCCGGGCACCATTTCCGGCCCCAGCCCCGTCATCGTGCGGGACGGACTGGCTCACGACGTGAGTCGATGCTATTCGACCACAGCCGCATTGCTCGACGCCGATGACCCGGTCGCCGCAGTGCACGCGGCGCTCGCGGATCCTCGTAACCGCCCGGTGGGGGAGGTCGCGGCGATGCTCGCCAACAGTGCGGCGGGTTCGACCGACCCGTCGGCGGCGATGTTTCTCGCGCCGTGCGATCTGCACGCCGTGCGAGCGTGCGGGGTCACGTTCGTTGCGAGCATGCTCGAGCGGGTGATCGAGGAGCACGCCAGTGGCGACCCCGCGCGCGCAGAGGAGATCCGGGCAACGCTGGGACGCGAGATCGGGGTCTCGCTTTCGAGCGTGAAACCGGGCTCGGAACCGGCGCTGACCGTCAAGGCACTGTTGCTCGAACGCGACCTCTGGTCGCAGTACCTGGAAGTCGGGATCGGTCCCGATGCCGAAGTGTTCAACAAGGCGCAGCCGATGTCTGCGGTCGGAACCGGCGCTTCGGTCGGGATCCTGGAGACGTCCTCCTGGAACAATCCGGAACCGGAGGTGGTGCTGGCGGTGAACAGTCGCGGCCGGATCGTGGGTGCGGCGCTCGGAAACGACGTCAATCTCCGCGACTGGGAGGGGCGCAGCGCGCT
Source organism: Betaproteobacteria bacterium (assembly GCA_043744975.1). GTDB lineage: Bacteria > Pseudomonadota > Gammaproteobacteria > Burkholderiales. The sequence goes on from JAYTTO010000387.1 coordinate 5,857, forward strand.
GCTGCTGGGGCGCGCCAAGGACAACAACGCGAGTTGCGCCATCGGCCCGTTTGTCCGCCTGCTCGACGCCTCGTTCTCGCTCGACGATCTGCGGTCGACCGAGGTCGAGATCACTATCGAGGGCGAGGACGGCTTTGCCCTTGCCGACCGGTATTCCCTGCGCCAGATCAGCCGCGACCCGGAGGATCTGGTACGCCAGGCGATCGGCCCAAACCACCAGTATCCGGATGGCCTGATGCTCTTTCTGGGAACGGCGTTCGCGCCCACCCGCGACCGTGGCGCGCCGGGCCGGGGGTTCACGCACGTGCCCGGCGACACGGTGCGCATCCGTGCCGACCGGCTCGGGGCGCTGGTCAACCGCGTCGACCTCTGTCACCGCATTGCGCCATGGACTTTCGGGGTTGGGGCCCTGCTGCGAAACCTTGCCGGGAGAGGCCTGCTTTGACCTGTAAAATGGGTTTTCGAATCGGCAGATTAGGTGCGGTGCAGCACCAAGAACAGATGCAAAAATGCTGCATGGCAACGGCATTGTCTCGGACCTTCCCCATAGGGAAGATGGTGATTTCAGGGGCTTGTCTTTTCAATTCGCTGGCGTACCATCCGTGTCATGTTTAGGGGCAACTGTTTGGCGTCGTTGTTGTGCCAGGAGCGGTCATGTCACCCAAACATCCGGTACGGGTGGCAACCCGCAGGTCAATCGCGATAGGAGACCCAGGCATGGCAACTGGTATGGTCAAGTGGTTCAACGACGCCAAGGGGTTCGGCTTCATCACCCCGGACGACAAGAGCGAGGATGTGTTCGCACATTTCTCGGCAATCAAGATGAACGGCTTCAAGACCTTGAAGGAAGGGCAACGTGTCAGCTTCGAGGTGACGACTGGCCCCAAGGGCAAGCAGGCTTCCAACATCCAGGAAGCTTGATCCGCAGGGCTGTCGCCGAGTCTTCGAAAACCCGCGCTTGCGCGGGTTTTTTTATGTCGCTTCCATCGACCACCGTCGCGCCGCGGGGGTACCCGCCGCTGCTGCGGATGCGTCAGCGTCGTCGTTCCGAAAGGGCAATCCCATGAGTATCGGCATCGCCGACGTACGTCGCGCTGCCGGCGTGATCGCCGGACACGTGGCCGTAACGCCGTGCCTGCACTCGCGCACGCTGTCCGCGATCACCGGCGCCGAGGTCTGGCTCAAGTTCGAGAACCACCAGTTCACGGCATCCTTCAAGGAGCGGGGCGCCCTGAACAAGCTGACGGCGCTCGATCCGGCCCAGCGTGCTGCGGGGGTGATCGCCGTCTCCGCCGGCAATCATGCGCAGGGCGTGGCCTATCACGCCTCCAGACTCGGCATTCCTGCGGTCATCGTGATGCCGCGGTTCACCCCGAATGTCAAGGTGGAGCAGACCCGCCGCCATGGTGCCGAAGTGATCCTGGCCGGCAGCAATTTCGATGAAGCCAAGAGCCGTGCCCTGGAGATCGGCCGGGAGCGCCGGCTCACGCTGGTGCATCCGTACGACGATCCGGCCGTGATCGCGGGGCAGGGCACGATCGCGCTCGAGATGCTGGCCGAATGTCCCGACCTGGACGCCCTCGTTGTGCCTGTCGGCGGCGGCGGCATGATCGCGGGGATGGCTGTGGCAGCGAGCGCGGTCAAGCCCGGGATCGAGATCTTCGGCGTGCAGACCGAGCGCTTTCCCTCGATGCGGCGGGCGCTCGACGGGGTGACCGGCGACTATGGCGCAAGCACGCTTGCCGACGGGATCGCGGTCAAGGAACCCGGACGGCTCACGCTCGCGATCGTGCGCGATCTGGTGCGGGAGATCCTGCTGGTCGACGAGGGCGACATCGAGGCCGCCATCCTGCTGCTGCTCGAAGTCGAGAAGACCGTGGTCGAAGGTGCCGGGGGCGCAGGGCTGGCCGCACTGGTCAGGCATCGCGCGCGGTTCACCGGAAGACGCGTCGGGCTCGTGCTGTGCGGCGGCAACATCGATCCGCTCACCCTGGCCGATGTCATCCGGCGCGGCATGGTGCGCACCGGGCGCCTCACCCGCATCGTCGTGACCCTGCGCGATCTGCCCGGCTCGCTGGCCGGGGTGACCGCGACCATCGCGGAGGCCAGCGCCAATATCGAGGAGGTGCATCACCAGCGCACCTTCACCGATCTTGCCTTGCAGGAGACCGCAGTGGAGTTCGTCCTTGAGACGCGTGGTTTCGGTCATGCGAGACAGGTGATCGCTGCGCTTGCCACGGCGGGCTTCGACGCGCGGTTGGCGAGCCATACGGCACCGAATCCCGTCGGCGCGGCCTGACCCGCGAGCGGATCGCGTGATCGACGGACGCGGACCGGGTGTCCGGCGAGACGCATTCCGGCAGATCCGGGCAGACCGCGCGGCCTGGCTCAGACCGGCATGTTCATGATGTCGTGATAGGCCGAAACCAGCCGGTTGCGCACCTGGATCGTCGCCTGGAACGAGATGTTGGCCTTCTGCATCGAGATCATCACGTCCGACAGGCTGACCTTGTCGTCCCCAAGCGCGAACCGATCCTGGGCCTTGTCGGCGGTCTGCTCGGCCTTGCTCACCTGATCGAGGGAAGCCTTCAAGGCATCCGCGAAGCCGGGTTTGGCCGCACCGCCCAAGGTCTGGGGCGCGAGCGGGCCGGGCGCCGACCCCGACGCACGCGCCTGGGCCGCCCGGATCTGGGCCAGCATCGACTCGATTCGCGAGCCGTCGATCATCGGCGTCTTCATGGCGACCTCCTGTATCCGCGGCATCCGGGCCGGCGGGCCTGATTCCATGACGCCACTCTAGCCGGCGGCAACGCCGGGCACAGGGCCGATCAGGCCGGGGAAAGCCGCTCTCCTTGCTGCATTGACCGCCGGTCCGGCTGCCGACAATGGGTCTCCATCGAAGAACCGCCGTCGCGCCAGGGAGTCCCGTGTCAACCGTTGCTCGTCGTCCCCATCGTTCTGTAGCCAGGCCGTGACGGACATCGTCGCCGAAGGCAGGCCGCCGGTGCTCGGCAACCTGCGGCTGCCCGGCAGCCAGAAGCTGCTGCTCGTGCTCGGAATCGCCCTGGTCGCGGCGATCATGGCCGGGGTCTGGATGTGGGGCCAGCAGCCGCAGTACAAGGTCCTGTTCGCCAACTTCTCCGACCGCGACGGCGGCGCCATCGTCGCCGCCCTGGAACAGATGAATGTCCCGCACAAGTACGCGGAGGGCGGCGGCGCGATCATGGTGCCGGCGGACCAGGTTCACGACGTGCGGTTGCGGCTCGCGTCCATGGGCCTGCCCAAGGGCGGCAACGTCGGGTTCGAACTGCTGGAGAACCAGAAGCTCGGGACCTCCCAGTTCCTGGAACAGGTCAATTTCCAGCGCGCGCTCGAAGGCGAACTGGCGCAATCGATCCAGACGTTGTCCGCGGTCCAGGCGGCGCGCGTGCATCTGGCGCTGCCGAAGGCGTCGGTGTTCGTCAGGGACCAGCAGAAGCCGACGGCGTCGGTGCTCCTGACGCTCTATCAGGGGCGAGGGCTCGATCGGGCCCAGGTCAACGCCATCATCCATCTGGTGGGCAGCAGCGTTCCCGAACTGCCGCCGCAGAACGTCACCGTGGTCGACCAGACCGGCGCGCTGCTGTCCGACACCAGCACCGGGAGCGACCCCGGCGGTCTCGACCCGACGCAACTGAAATACGTCCACTCGGTGCAGGACGACATCGTCAAGCGCGTCGAGTCGATCGTGACGCCGATCGTCGGTGCCGACAACGTGCATGCCGAAGCCAGCGCGGAGGTCGACTTCTCCCACACCGAGCAGGCCGCCGAGATCTACAAGCCGAATCAGAAGCCCGAGGAGATGGCGGTACGCAGCGAGCAGAGCAGCGAGTCGCAGAACACGAATGTCGCGGGCGTGGGCGGCGTACCGGGTGCCCTGTCGAATCAGCCGCCATCGCCCTCTACGGCACCGATCAATGCGCCCGCCCCCGGTGCCACACCGTCCGCGGCCGGCGCCCAGGCCACACCGGCCCCGACGCCGCCGGTCAGCACCAGCAAGGATGCGACCCGCAACTTCGAGGTCGACAAGACGGTCCGCTACACGCAGCAACCGAAGGGCGGCGTCAAGCGCCTCACGGTCGCTGTAGTCGTCAACTACCGGCGCGAGATCGACAAAGCCGGGAAGGTCACCAGCAAGCCGCTCTCCGAGAGCGAGAAGAACCAGATCACGGAACTGGTGAAACAGGCGATGGGCTACAACGCGGAACGCGGCGACTCGCTCAACGTGGTCAACAGCCAGTTTGCCCGGGAGCCGCAGGAGGTCCTGCCGGACCTGCCGCTGTGGAAGCAGCCCGAGACCCTGCAGATGGGCAAGGAGTTCGGTCGTTACGCG
>JAYTTO010000388.1:0-3298 GCA_043744975.1 Betaproteobacteria bacterium
GATGTTCGTCGGCAGGACCCCGGTCCCGACAGGATTGTGCGAATTGAAGTCGGTCCCGTTGAAGCTCGAATAGCGCAGACCCAGTTCCCATGCTCCCCAGCGTTCTGTTTGCCCTGGCGTGTAGTCCCGAATCGGCACGATGCGGCCGAAGACGCCGTTGCGGAACGACTCGGCGTAGCGCTCGCCGGTGATCATCCACATGACTTCGGCGTAATAGGCCCTGATGTCGCGATCGTAGGGGACGTTGGCGCTGGAAGTGCCCTGGAAGTTGTTGAGAACATACTCGCCCTGGAACTTCACCGGACCATAGGCAAGAACGGTCTCCACGCCCGAACGGCGGCGATGCACGTCCTGCCCGGTGAAGTTCGCGGTATTGAAGAACGTGAGTCCGCGCGCTTCGGTGCGTTCGGTAAGGCCGAAACCGGTTGGCAGATCGCCATCCGAGACCATGCCCGCGACGTAGTAGATCGCCTTAGATTGCTGGTCGAGCATTTCGGCGATGTTCAGGCCGAGCTTGCCGTTGATGTCGTTCGAGGAACGCGGCGTCACGACATCGGCGTTGTTCTTGCCCTGTCCGGTCGACGCAGCAAGGCCGTAATAAAGCCCGCGGTACGGGCTGCCATGGACCATCGCACCGCGCTCTTTCTGCGGCACGAACTGGTTCACGAGCGAGCGTTCCGGGAAGTCGAGAAAGCGGTTGCTGGTTTGTTCCTCGAGGGAGAACGGCATTGAGAACTGGCCGAAACGGAACTGGAGGGCGTCGTTGTAGACCGCATTCATCCAGGCCTCTTCGAGATGCGAGTTGTTGACGAGGTTGGCGAAGTCACCCGAGATATCCCATGTGAGGTACTCGTTCCACTTGCCTTGCAGGGTGATGAACGCCCGCCGCACGTCGAAGGTGGTTGCTGCCGTCTGATCCTGGAAATTGCGGTAGTCCGTCTGCAACCGTCCGCCGATGCTGACAGCGCTGCGCCGGTCGGGGGTCTCGAACGAGATGCCGTTGTTGAACTTGCCGGTGAACTGCTCCTTCTGCGCCTCGGCCTGGGCCGCCTCTTCGGCATCCTTCTTCGCCTGCTTCCGGCGTTCCGCACGCTTGCGCGTCCGCTCTTCCGGCGTGTCCTTGCTCAACGCCTGGAGGTCTGCCTCGGTGATGAGCCCCTTTTCTTTGAGTTTCTCAAGCAGTTCGGCGATTCGATCACGGTTGCCGGACTCCGCGGAGTCCTCTTCTGCCTGTGCCTGTGCCTGGGTAACGGCAAACATGAAGGCCACGGCCATTGCAGCGCATAGGGGCCGCAGCGGGGCTCGGGGTCCGGACGGGCGTCGAACGGTCATCTAATCTGCTCCTGGTAGGTGAGAGATCGGGGGGTGCGAGCAGGCCGGTTGCGGCGTGTCGCCAGACCGCCTCACGGGCACTGGCGCACCTTCCCCTTGCTTGTGTCGGCGACAATTTTGGGTACTGACTGTGACGCAATGATGACAATCGCGTGACGTTCGATCCGGAGCCAGGCTGGCGGCACCGCTCGGCATCGGCCCTTTCGGCAGTTCCGGCCAGCCGCAGGTAGCATGGGGACCCCAACAACCGTGGCGATCACATGGCCGCGTCGGCCGCAAGCAATCGGTACCGGCAGCGCCTCGCCATCGACATGGATTTTCCACCACCAATGACGACGAACCCACCCCCCAACGACGCCTTCCGCGACTTCGAACGCGATGTCCACGACCGCCTCGCCGAGTCCTATCACCAGGCCTTCACGCCGGTGACACGGCACGCCATCGATCCCCTGCTGGACACGCTCGCCCCGTTGCAGGGACGTCGACTCCTGGATGTGGCGACAGGATCGGGCCCCGTCGCAGCAGCGGCGGCAGGACGAGGCGCAACGACGATCGGCGTCGACCTGTCGCCGCGCATGGTAGAACTCGCCTCGCGGCTTCACCCCGGGATCAATTTCAAGGCAGCGGACGCCCAGCGACTGCCCTTCGACGACGCCGCGTTCGACGCCGTGGTCTGCGCCTTCGGGGTAGGCCACTTCCCGAATGCCGAGGACGCCTTGACCGAATGGCGGCGCGTGCTCGCGCCCGGTGGCAAGGTTGCCGTTTCCTGGTGGGACGACGCCTCGCGATCGCGCATCAACGGCATCTTCTTCGATGCGGTGACGGCGCTGGGACTCTCGTTACCCCCGACCGTGCCGTCCGGCCCGTCGGCCTTCCGCTATTCCAGCGAAGACGCGCTGACGGCACTCCTGGGCGGTGCGGGCTTCGGGAACGTCGTCGTCAACCGGGTAGCCCGATTCCACGATCTTCCCGACCTCGACGCCCTGTGGCACCTGGCGCGATCGAGCTTCGCCCGCATCAGCACCCTGATCGAAGCGCTCGGCGACGCCGATCGCGCCTTGCTCAAGACCGATGTCGAAAGCCGCGTGATCCCGTACCGCCGGGGCGCGCGCTTCGAGATACCGGTCTCGTTTCTCGTCGCGCACGGGACGGCACCCTGAGTCACAATGACCGGATCAACGAACGCCGGAAGAGCAACGCCATGACCTGGAAAGTCTTCATCGACGGCCGCCACGGCACCACCGGCCTCAAGATCGACGAGCGCCTCGCCGGCCGCGCCGAGATCGATGTCCTCGCCATCCCGGAGGAGAAGCGCAAGGACCCGGCCGCCAAGGCCGAGGTGATCAACGCGGCCGACGCCGTGTTCCTCTGCCTACCCGACGCCGCCTCGCGCGAGTCGGTTGCCCTGCTCGCACCCGGCAACACGAACACCCGCTTTCTCGACGCGAGCACCGCGCACCGCACGCTGCCGGACTGGGTGTACGGCCTGCCGGAGATCAATCCCGGTCAACGTGCACGCATCCGCAATGCCCGCAAGGTCGCGATCCCGGGCTGCCACGCCAGCGGCTTCATCCTGCTCATGCATCCGCTCGTGGCCGCGGGGCTCGTTCCATCGGATCACCCGCTGACCGCCCACTCCATCACCGGCTACACCGGTGGCGGCAAGGAAATGATCGCGTCCTACGAACAGCCGGCGACGCTGCCTGACGCGATGCTGAGCCCGCGCTTCTACGCGCTCGGCCTCCAGCACAAGCACCTGCCGGAGATGAAAGTGATCTCCGGCTTGGCGCACGCCCCTTTGTTCACGCCGATTGTCGGCAACTTCGCGCAAGGAATGGTAGTCGCCGTGCCGCTGCTGCCGCGCACGCTGCCCAAGGCCGTGACACTGGCATCGCTGCATGCCTTCTTCGCCGACTACTATCGCGACGAAGTGTTCGTGAAGGTCATGCCGCTCGACACCGCGCCC
>JAYTTO010000389.1:0-3195 GCA_043744975.1 Betaproteobacteria bacterium
CCTGCCCTCGCAGCCGCGCCAGCAGGCCGAAGGCCCAGGCCGGCGCCACCACACCCTGGCGCGCCAGTTCGCGGGAGATCGAGGCGAGACCGGTGCCGCGCGCGATCGTGAATCGCACTGGTGTCGGCGCGAAACCGAGCGGTTGCGAGGCGAATCTGCTGAAGCCTGCGGTTGCCGCCCCAAGAGCGACTACGACGAGCAGCGCAACGACGGCACGGATGCCGCCGAGTGTCTTGCGCGGAAATGCGACACCAGAATCCGCCCGTTGCCCGGAATCGATCGACCGGCGCGATGGAGCCCGCATGTCGGCGCCCTATCGCCTGCCGGCAGCTCAGACTGCCCGGAAGACCAACGTTCCGTTGGTGCCGCCGAACCCGAAGGAATTCGACATCGCCACCGCGATCTTCATCTGCCGCGCGGTGTTGGGGACGTAGTCCAGGTCGCAGCCATCGCCGGGGACGGCGAGGTTGATGGTGGGCGGCGCGACCTGGTCGCGGATGGCAAGTGCGGTGAACACGGCTTCGATGCCTCCAGCCGCCCCGAGCAGGTGACCCGTCATGGACTTGGTGGAACTCACGGCCAGCCGATAGGCGTGGTCGCCGAAGGCCCGCTTGACCGCCATGGTTTCGGCCAGGTCGCCGAGCGGCGTGGAGGTGCCGTGGGCATTGATGTAATCGACGTCGTCGAGATTGGCGCCGGCATTGCGGAGTGCGTTGCGCATGCAGCGCGCAGCCCCCTCGCCGTCTTCACTCGGCGCGGTGATGTGGTGCGCGTCGGCGCTCATGCCGTAGCCGGCGAGCTCGCAATAAATGCGAGCGCCGCGGGCCTTTGCATGCTCGTATTCCTCCAGCACCACGATACCGGCGCCTTCGCCGAGGACGAATCCGTCGCGGTCCCGGTCCCAGGGGCGGCTCGCTCCCTTGGGATCATCGTTGCGGGTGGACAGCGCGCGCGGCGCGGTGAAGCCCCCGACCCCGAGCGGGCTGATGGTGGCTTCGGCCCCGCCGGCGATGATGATATCGGCATCGCCATACTCGATCAGGCGCCCGCCCTCGCCGATGCAGTGATTCGAGGTCGAGCAGGCCGAGGTGACGGCCAGGTTGGGTCCCTTGAATCCGTACTCGATCGACAGGATGCCCGCGACCATGTTGATAATGCTGCCGGGCACGAAAAACGGCGACACCTTGCGGATGCCGCCGCTGGCCACTGCGGCGTAGGTCTCCTCGATCAGCGGCAGACCGCCGATGCCGGAACCGATCACGCAGCCGATACGTTCGGCATTTTCGGGCGTCACTTCGAGCCCGCTGTCGACGACGGCCTGCTTCGCCGCCGCCAAACCGAAGTGGATGAAGGTATCGTAGCGCCGGGCGTCCTTCGCCGACAGATAGGCCGTCACGTCGAAGCCGTTCACCTCCCCCGCAATGCGCGACGTAAAGGTGCTGGTATCGAAGTGGGTGATCGGACCGATGCCGGATCTGCCGGCAAGAATGCCGGACCAGGCGCCAGCGACATCGACGCCCGTCGGACAGACGATACCCAGGCCCGTGACTACGACTCGGCGTCTGGACAAGATCGAGGGTTCCCCGCGTGGTAGGAAAGGCTGTGGCGAATCAGTTGAGATGCGCCGAGACGTAGTCGATCGCCTGCTTGACCGACGTGATCTTCTCGGCCTCCTCGTCCGGGATCTCGCATTCGAACTCCTCCTCGAGCGCCATGACCAGCTCGACGGTGTCGAGCGAGTCCGCGCCGAGGTCGTCGACAAAGGTGGATTCGATCTTGATGTCGGCCTCGTTGACGCCGAGTTGCTCCGCGACGATACGCTTGACGCGCTGTTCTACGCTTTCCATCGATGTGCCCTTCCCTCTTGTTGATGAAGTGCCGGCAATGCCGGACAGAATCTGAGCCGGACGCCGGCGACCGCTGAAACGACAGCTCTCAGGCCAGCCGGAACGACGCCGCATTCTATCAAAACTACCTTCACGCGGACGCCCCTTGAGCGCCTGTTTACGCGTTCAATCCATGAACATTCCGCCATTGACGTGCAGCGTACTGCCGGTGATGTACCCGGCGCCGTCGGAAACCAGGAACACCGCCGCGGCGGCGATCTCGTCGACATGGCCGAGCCGGCCGAGGGGTACCTGCGTGAGCAGGCCCTCGCGCTGGGTGTCGGTAAGCGCGCGGGTCATGTCGGTGTCGATGAAGCCCGGTGCGATGCAATTGACCGTGATGTTGCGGCTTCCGACCTCGCGCGCCACCGACTTGCTGAAGCCTGCCAGCCCGGCCTTCGCCGCGGCGTAGTTGGCCTGCCCGGCATTGCCGACCGCGCCCACGACGGAGGTGACGTTGACGATGCGGCCCCAGCGCGCCTTCATCATGGCGCGCAGCACCAGCCGCGTGAGCACAAACACCGGGCGCAGGTTGGTGTCCATGATGTCGTCCCACTCGGCGTCCTTCATGCGCACCAGCAGGTTGTCGCGCGTGACCCCGGCGTTGTTGACCAGTATCGCGATGTCGCCGAACTGCTTCTGGATGGCGGCAACCACGGCTTCACACTGCGCCGTGTCGCGCACGTCGAGGGTCATGCCGGCGCCGTTCACGCCGGCCGCCTGCAATGCCTCGTCGATGGTCTTCGCGCCGACGGCCGAGGTCGCCGTGCCGATGACGGTCGCTCCCTGGCGGCCCAGGGCCAGAGCGATCGCCTGGCCGATGCCACGGCTCGCGCCGGTAACGAGTGCAATCCTTGCTTGCATCTGAATGTCCTAGCGCACCGTGTCGAGAGCGGCATCGATGGCGGTTGATGCCGACAGCGTCAGCACCACCGCATCGGGCGCGCTGCGTTTCACCAGGCCTTGCAGTACCTTGCCGGGGCCGCATTCGATGATGTGGGTGACGCCATCGCGCACCATGGCCTCGATGGTCTCGATCCAGCGCACCGGCATGAACAGTTGCCGGACCAGCGCATCGCGAATGGCGCCGGGCTGCCCGGACCGGGTGACGTCGGCATTGTGGATGACCGGCATTCCCGCCGCGGTCATGGGGATCACCGATAGCGCCTGCCGCAGGCTGTCCCCGGCGGGCTGCATCAGGCTGCAGTGCGATGGCACGCTCATCGGCAGCAGCAGTGCCCGGCGGGCGCCACGTGCCTTGGCGATCTCGATGGCTCGTTCGACGGCCGGCCGGTGGCCGGCGATGACG
>JAYTTO010000390.1:0-7212 GCA_043744975.1 Betaproteobacteria bacterium
CGAGGCGCACCGTCGTCTTCGGAGATCGTGAATTCATAGCGGGCGGCTACCGCGACAGTACCGTTCGCGTTGTCGTGCGCGAAAGCAGGTATCGCCGACAGAAGGCAGGCGACTGCCCAAAAACTTTTTGTTCGCAATTGCATGGATGGCTCCTCTGAATGGAAACGGGGACGCGGTCTAAACCGCGTCCCCGGCATAGCTGGCGGACGAGGACGGCGATCAGAAGCCGAACGCGTCCTTCATCACGTGGTAGATCCAGTTCTGTTCCATCACGCCGCGAACCAAGTAGGCCTTCGGGCCGCTCGCGTAGATCGGTACATCTTCCGCGGCGTGCGTCTCCGAACTCAGCGGGACGGCTGCTTCCTGCCGGAAGCTAAGCGCCGTCGTCTCCGCTTCGGTCAGCGTGGGTCGAACAGTCGAGTTGGTGGGCAGCGTTCCACGCCAGCCGGGGCCATTCTGATAGCCGAGGGTGGTATATGGCAGGCCGAGACTGTCCAGGGCGGGCACGCTGGGATCGCCGTCGATGGCGGGGACTTCCTTGACCAGACCGAGGATCGGATTCCCGCGCGCCGGGTAGCCTGCGATCGTGAAGACGTGGCTGTGATCGGCGGTGACGATGATAAGCGTGTCGTTGGGATCGGTGGTCTCGTAAGCCTTCTTGACCGCGTTGGCGAATTCGATTGTCTCGATCAGCGCGCGCTTGGCGTTCCCGGCGTGATGAGCGTGATCGATGCGGCCGCTCTCGACATGCAGGAAGAAGCCGTTCGGATTCTTCTTGAGCATCTTGATGGCCTTGTCGGTCATCTCGGTGAGGGACGGCTCGCCGGACGGGCCCGTGTTCCGGTCCGCTTCATACTGCATGTGAGACCTCTCGAAGAGCCCGAGCGCGAACTCGGTCGTCGCGGGGTTGATCGCATCGAAGTCTGTCTTGTTCCAGACATAGCTGGCGACGGAAGAGCCACCGCGCGTCGAGACCCATTCGGTCGTCAGGTTGCGTCCATCGGTGCGGCTGCCGGTGCCCCCTTCCGGATCGGCAAAGGTCTTCGGCTCGAAGTTGGGACGACCGCCGCCCATGGCGATCTTGAGGCTGGTCTTCACCGCGGGCGAGACGTCGATCAACTGTGCCGCAATGTCCTTCACGGTGCAGCCGGCCGGAATCTGCGAGTTGTTCTCCCAGTCGCGTACCGAGATATGCGAGTAGGTGGCGGCGGGGGTCGCGTGGGTCAGCCGTGCGGTCGAGATCACGCCCGTCGATTTACCGGCCGCCGCGGCTTGCTCGAGGATCGTGGTCAGCTTCTTCGAATCCGTGACCGCCTGGTCACATTCGCCGTGTCCGGTGGTGTGATCCACGGAGAGCTGCCCTTCGCGCGCTTTGTAGCCTGTCACCATCGCGGTCATGGTCGGGGCCGAGTCGGGAGTCTGCTGGTCCCAAGAGTACGTTTTCGACAATGCGACATACGGCAGGGTCTCGAAGTAGAGTTGATTCTCTTCACCGGTATGGCCCTTGTTTTGGCCATCCAGAATTCGGGCGGCGGTAACCGTCGACACGCCCATGCCGTCGCCGACGAACAGGATCACGTTCTTCGCCCGACGCGTATTCGGATACTGCGCTTTGACGCGCGCGATGAACGCTTGTCCGTCGGTGAACCACTGTTGCACCGTCTCGGTGCCGCCGGTGGTAGGCGTGCCGGCGAACGCTGGCGCGACGGACATACCTGCCAGAGCGACGGCAACCGCCAGTGCGCAAGGCTTGCGATAGATTACGGGCTTCATTGGTTGGCTCTCTTTGTAGAAGTTATCGATTTTCGATTTGGGACAAACCAGTCGTGCTCAGACGTTGCGACGACGTGCAGTGAAGGCGAGCAGACCGAGACCGGCAGCCATCAGCGCATACGTGGACGGCTCCGGAACCGGGGTGACGTTCAGGCTCACCGCGTCGATACCGACCGTGAGCGGTCCGAGGTTGCCCACATCGGCAAAGCGCAGCTTGTAGGTGCCACCGGCGGCGAGTTCGCTGGACAAATCGAACGAGAAGTCCTGGTACGAGCCAAGGTGTCCGCCGATGTAGATGGACTTCAGTACGCCTGCGCCGGTATCGAAATCCGACGCACCCGCCCACAGGAGATCCACACGAACATGCTGGTTGTCGCGAAACTCGCCACCAGTCGTGTAGTCGAGTCCGCTGCTGTTCACCATGTAAGCCTGCTGTCCGTCGCGATCCAGCGAGAACATCTTGAAGGTTAGAGTCGCCGAAGTGACGCCGATCGTGGTGAACGTCTGGATCAGGGCGTTCTGGCTCGGGCTCGCCGACGCGTCGAGGATGCCGTAGAAATCGCCGACGGCCGGACCCGGAAGCGCCACACCCGCCGCCGAAGATACGGTGCTGGTGGCACCAGCGCCGCCGATTACGCCGATGCTGGACGCGATCCAGTTCATCGGATTGTCGGGGTGAAGCACTTCCATGCCGTCGGCTTCGAAGCCACCGTTCTGGATCAGTTCGACGGCATGGGCTTGGCTCAGGCTGCCCCAAGCCAGCGCCCCGATGATGCCTGCCGCAAGTACATGTGTAGGTCTCATGTGGTTTATCTCTGGTTGATGTTTAACCATGGCGCTGCGAGTCGCCGAAGCGACTCCAACGTTCCCGGTGCAGACGCGGGAACGACCGGTTAAACGGGGCCGCCCCAATCGTTCGGGCACTGCAAGCGACATGGTGGAATCGGTGTGTTGCACCCCGCTGATGTGCCACCCGTCAGCGGCATAGTCCGATCGGCCTAGAAAAACGGCAGTGCGGGGCATGCCTTCGGGGTGACGGGTGCGCCAGGTTTGCGGGAGGCAGCGGGGCACTCTTGCCAGGACTTCGGCGTGCGTCAGGGCCGGACAGCGACGGTCAACTCAATGGATCGAGGGCTGTCGGCAATCCGTTTCGTGCGCCCCGGTCGCAGGAAGGGCAGCGGCCGAAGAAGAGCCCGATCCGTGGCTGTTCGACGCCTTACGCGCCGCCGCGCCCGTTGGCGTCGGCCCTGAGCTTCGGCGTCAGATGGGCGCCGATCGATGTTTCGTAGCCTCGGCCCGTCGCAAGCGCGCCGATTTGCATTCCCGGGCTACGCGGCTCCCCTGTCCGACCCCACCGGCGCCGACACCGCCCGCAACGCCGGCGTGAGGTGCGCACCGATGACCGCCAGTATCTGCGGAAACATCTTTGGGCTCGCGGCGACGATCATGCCTTTTTCGAGGTAGCCGTCGTTGCCGAGCAGATCCCCGACCAGGCCGCCGGCTTCCTGGATCATCAGGGCGCCGGCCGCCATGTCCCACGGGTGCAGGCCGATTTCCCAGAAGCCGTCGAGGCGTCCGGCGGCAACGTAGGCGAGGTCGAGCGCGGCCGCACCGGGGCGGCGGATCCCGGCGGTCTTGAACATGAAGTCCTTCATCATCGCGACGTAGGCATCCGAGTGCTCCTGGATGCGGAACGGGAAGCCGGTGCCGATGAGGGCGTCGATGAGCTTCTCGCGCTTGCCGACGCGGATGCGCCGGTCGTTCAAGAAGGCGCCGCCACCGCGCGACGCGGTGAAGAGGTCGTTGCGCACCGGGTCGTAGATGACGCCGTGGGTGAGTACGCCCTTGAACGCCATCGCGATCGATACGCAATAGACCGGAAAGCCATGCAGGAAGTTGGTGGTGCCGTCGAGCGGATCGATGATCCAGACGTGATCGGAGTTGCCCGACACGCCGCTCTCCTCGGCCAGAAAAGCGTGGTCGGGGTAGGCCGCCTTGATGGTTTCGATGATCGCGTCCTCGGCGGCGCGATCGACCTCCGAGACCAGATCGTTGAGCGACTTGTGCGTCACCGTGAGGGTGTCGAGACTGCCGGAGGCGCGGTTGATGATGCCGCCGGCGCGGCGCGCGGCCTTCACCGCGAACGAGAGCATTGGATGCATGGGGGGGCGCGGAACGTGCGATGCTGGAAAAGAACGACCTCCATTCTAGCCGACCGACCTCCAACCCACGGTCCTCATGCCAGACCAGCAACCCCCAACACCGCAGATTTCGCCACTCGCCCGCATCCGGGTCGTGCTGGTGCGCCCCCTGCATCCGGGCAACATCGGCGCTGCGGCCCGCGCCATGAAGACCATGGGCCTCGCGCGTCTGGTGCTGGTGCAGCCGCAGCGCTTCCCGCATCGGGACGCCGATGCGCTTGCCGTCCACGCCGGCGATGTTCTCGCCGCAGCGCAGGTGGTGCCGACCATCGAAGCGGCGCTCGCCGGCGTCGGGCTCGCCATCGCCACGGTCGGCCACAGCTATGAACTGGCGCACGAGATCGTGGACTGCCGCGAGGCGGCCGCGCGGGCAGTCACAGCGGCTTCCGGCGGCACCGAGATCGCGTTCGTGTTCGGCAACGAGCCGCACGGGTTGTCGGTGGAGGAGGCGTTGCGCTGCGGGCTGTTGGCGCACATCCCGGCCGACCCGGACTGCGTGTCGCTCAATGTCGCCCAGGCGGTTCAGGTATTTGCCTACGAACTGCGCATGGCAGCGGTCGGCGCATCGCTGCCGGTCGGGATCCCGCCGTCGACCGCGGCCACCCACGAGGACATCGAGCGGTTGCATGTCCATCTCGAAGCGGTCATGACCGCGATCGGCTTCTTCGATCCGGAGAATCCCAAGCGGCTGCGCCCGCGCCTGCGGCGGCTGATTGCGCGAGCCCGGCTCGAGGTCGAGGAGGTCCGGATCCTGCGCGGGCTGTTGAAGGCGATCGAGCAACTGATGCCCGGGCGCTAGCCGGTCCGGTCCGGGGCAGGAGGTTGACCAAGACAACCGCGGGCTTTTATACTTGAGTGAATTAGTCAACCAATAACCATGCAACTGCCGGGGCCGTGGGCGAAAGCCCGATTCAAGGCTTCGAGGACTCCATGCGACTCACCACGAAAGGCCGCTTCGCCGTTACCGCCATGATCGACCTCGCCCTGCACGATGCCGATGGGCCGGTCACCCTGGCCGAAATCAGCCGGCGCCAGAAGATCTCCCTCTCCTACCTGGAGCAGTTGTTCGGCAAACTCCGGCGCCAGGCGCTCGTGAACAGCACCCGCGGCCCGGGCGGGGGCTACACGCTGGCGCGTAAATCCCAGGAGGTGTCGGTCGCCGCCATCATCCTGGCGGTCGACGAGCCGATCGATGCCACCCAATGCGGCGGCATGGAAAACTGCCACGACGACCGCAAATGTCTCACCCACGACCTGTGGTCCAGCCTCAACGCCCACATATTCGATTATCTGGGGAATGTGAGCCTGGCCTCGCTGGTCGAAAATCAGCATCAGTTGCGCGCGCAAGCCTGGGTGTCGGTATCGGTCCTCGAGATGCCGGAGCCGCGCGCCAAGCGCGTTGCCCGCGACCAAGAACCGGCGCAACCGGCCTGACATCAATCTGAAGGAGCCCCGACATGACCATCAACCTGACCGAGAACGCCGCCCGCCACATCCGGCATGCCCTGGTCGCCAAGCGCGGCGCCATGGGACTTCGTCTCGGCATCAAGAAGGTGGGCTGTTCGGGGTTTGCCTACACGTTCGACGTGGCGGAGGAGGTCGGCGCCAACGATCGCCTGTTCGAGGCGCACGAGGCCAAGGTGGTGATCGACGAGGAGGCGCTCAGCCTCCTTGACGGTTCCACGCTCGATTTCGTGCGCGACGGGTTCAAGGAGGTCTTCAAGGTCGAGAACCCCAACGCCAAGGCCATGTGCGGCTGCGGCGAGAGCTTCAGCATCTGACCCGGGAACATTCTTCATGAGCGCAGTTCTGCAGAACCTGATCGACCAGCCTTATCAGCACGGGTTCGTCACCGACATCGAGTCCGATACGGTGGCCAAGGGGCTGGACGAGGATGTCATCCGGATGATCTCGCGCAAGAAAAACGAACCCGCCTGGCTGCTCGAGTTCCGTCTCGGTGCCTATCGCCACTGGTTGACGATGACCGAGCCGACCTGGCCGAACGTGCATTACCCGAAGATCGATTTCCAGGACATCAGCTATTTCTCGGCGCCGAAGCCGAAGGCCAGGCTCGCCTCGATGGACGAGGTCGATCCCGAACTGCTGCGCACCTTCGAGAAGCTCGGCGTGCCGATGCACGAACGGGCGGCGCTCGCCGGCGTCGCGGTCGACGTGATCTTCGACAGCGTCTCGGTCACCACCACCTACAAGAAGAAGCTGGCCAACGTCGGCGTCATCTTCTGTTCGTTCTCCGAGGCGGTGCACGAGCATCCGGAGTTGGTGCGGCGCTATCTCGGCACGGTGGTCCCGTGTGCCGACAACTTCTATGCGGCGCTCAACTCGGCCGTGTTCACCGACGGGTCGTTCTGCTTCATCCCCAAGGGCGTCAAATGTCCGATGGATCTGTCGACCTACTTCCGCATCAATACCCAGGAATCCGGCCAGTTCGAGCGCACCCTCATCGTCGCCGAGGAAGGCGCCTCGGTGAGCTACCTGGAGGGCTGTACGGCGCCGCGTTTCGACACCAACCAGCTCCACGCCGCGGTGGTCGAGCTGGTCGCGCTCGACGATGCCGACATCAAGTACTCCACGGTCCAGAACTGGTACGCCGGCGACGAGAACGGCGTCGGCGGCATCTACAACTTCGTCACCAAGCGCGGCCTGTGTCAGGGCGTGAATTCGCGCATCAGCTGGACCCAGGTCGAGACCGGCTCGGCGATCACCTGGAAGTACCCGTCCTGTGTGCTGTTGGGCGACAACTCGGTCGGCGAGTTCTATTCGGTCGCGCTGACCAACCACTACCAGCAGGCCGACACCGGCACGAAGATGATCCATGTCGGCCGCAACACGCGCAGCACCATCGTGTCGAAAGGCATCTCGGCCGGGCATTCGAGCAACAGCTATCGGGGCCTGGTGAAGGTCGGGCCGCGTGCCGAGGGCGCACGCAACTACTCGCAGTGCGACTCGATGCTGATCGGGCAGCAGTGCAGCGCCAGCACGTTCCCGTATCTCCAGGTACAGAACAACACCGCGCGGGTGGAGCACGAAGCCACCACCTCGCGCATCGGCGAAGACCAGTTGTTCTACTTCGCCAGTCGCGGCATCGGCAACGAGGAAGCGGTATCGATGATCATCAACGGATTCGTCAAGGACGTCTTCACGCAGTTGCCCATGGAGTTCGCGGTGGAGGCCGGGCGGCTTCTTGGTCTCAAGCTCGAGGGCAGCGTGGGATGAGCAA
>JAYTTO010000391.1:0-6934 GCA_043744975.1 Betaproteobacteria bacterium
GGAGAACTTCTGGAAGTACGACGACACCCGCTTGCGCAGGTCGAGCGCCTTGCCGACATAGAGCAGTTCGCCGCGCGCGTCGAGCATCCGGTAGACGCCCGGCAGATGCGGCAGTCCGGCGACGATCTCCTCGACCGTGCGGGCCGGCAGCGAAGGCGGGTTGTCGGAGTTGCTCATGGGCTCGATGGCGGCATCCCCCGGCGCCGGCAACCGGTGATCCGTGATGATCAGGAAGGACGCTGTCGCCCGGCTCCGGTGGCGCCAAGATAGTCCGAGATCTGGGTGAACACGGCCTCGAACATACCGGTGGTGAGACGGCGCGTGTTGGTATTGTATCGGCTGCAGTGATAGCTATCGAACACCGTGACACCGCTCGCCAGGCGGTGCTGGGCGCCGTGCGCGAACGGGTACGCCGACGGGCGTTCGCCGAATTCCCGCAGCACGGCCGCGTGGGCGACGACCCCCAGGGCCAGGATCGCCGTCCCGGAAGGCATGGCGCGCACCTCGCTGCGCAGAAACGTCCCGCAGCGCCGGACCTCGTCCGGTACCGGCTTGTTGTCCGGGGGCAGGCACTTGACCGCGTTGGTGATGCGGCAGCCGACAAGCCGCAAGCCATCGTCACGTGCCACCGACTGCGGCAGCGAACCCCAGCCGAACTTGTGCAATGTCGCGTATAGCAGTTCGCCCGCATAGTCCCCGGTGAACGGCCGGCCGGTGCGATTCGCGCCGTGCATGCCCGGCGCCAGACCCACAATCAACAGCCGCGGAGACGGATCGCCGAACGGCGGCACCGGGCCCGCATGGTAGTCGGGGTGCCGCGTTCGCACCTCCCGCAGCAGCCCGGCGAGACGGGGGCACGCCGTGCAGCCGGCCAGCGAATCGAGCGTCGGCTGACCGTGATCCGAGCCGCGCAGCGTCACGCCGCGGCCACGCTGCCCAGTGCGTCGACGGCCTCGCGGTAGGCGGCAGTCTCCCAGAACGGACGGCCATCGCTGACGGCATTGCGGCCTGCCAGGCGGGCGATCGCGGCGCGCGCCGCCGGAGAAGCCGGTCGATCCAGTCCGGCGAGCAGCTGGTCCGCAGCCGCCGGATCGTTGCAGACCAGCACCACATCGCACCCGGCATCCAATGCGACGTTGGCCCGCTGCACGATGTCCCCGGCCCCGTGGGCACCGACCATGGTGAGGTCGTCGCTGAAGATGACGCCCTTGAAGCCGAATTCGCCCCGGAGCACCTGCAGCAGCCAGAACGTCGAGTAGCCCGCTGGCTCGGGGGTCACGGCCGGATACACGACATGGGCGGGCATGATGCCTTCCAGGCCTGTCGCCGCGAGGCGGGCAAACGGCACCAGGTCGGTGGCGCGCAACTGCTCCAGGGTGCGTGGGTCGACCGGCATGTCGACATGCGAATCGGCCGCGGCGAAGCCGTGACCGGGGAAATGCTTGCCGACCGCTCCCATCCCGCCGGCCGCGAGGCCGCGGACCAGCGCCGCCGCCAGCTCGCTGACCGCCTCGGGATCGGCATGGAACGCCCGGTTGCCGATGACCGCGCTGCGCCCGTGATCGAGGTCGAGCACCGGGGCGAACGTGAAGTCCACGTCGTGGCGCCGGAGTTCTGCGGCCAGCACCAGCCCGGCCTGCTGCGCGAGTCGGCAGGCCGCCGCCGGATCGGTGTCCCAGCGCCGGCCCAGTGCTCCCATGGGCGGCACGCGCGTGAATCCGTCCCGGAACCGCTGCACCCGCCCACCTTCATGGTCGACAGCGATCGGCAGCGCCGGCGATCGCAGGGTGTGGATCTCCGCGGTTAGCGCGGCGAGTTGTTCGCAGTCGCGGAAGTTGCGGGCGAACAGGATCACGCCGCCGACCGCCGGATGCACGAGTCGGCGCCGGTCGTCGGCGTCGAGGGCGAGTCCGCCCACGTCGAGCATCACCGGTCCGAAGGGAAGGTCGGCAGGTACCGCCGGCTTCGCGGCGCTCATGCCGCACCGCTTGCGGGTTCCGCCGCTTCGAGCACGACCATGGCCACGGCAGCGTCGTCCTCGTCGCTCAGGGAGACGTGATGCCGGGTCACGCCGATGCGCTCCAGCAATGCCGCGGCCGCCGCGGAGAAAGCGAACGAGGGCTTGCCGAGCGGGCCCCGGACGAGCCACATCCCGTGCAGCGTCACCGGATCGCGCACGCCGGTGCCGATGGCTTTACCCATCGCCTCCTTGGCGGCGAAGCGTTTGGCCAGGAAGTGGGCGCGGCGGGTCGAACTCTCGAACTCCGCCCATTCGGGCGGCGCGAGGACGCGCCGGGCGAATCGATCGCCGTAGCGGGAGAGCACGGCCTCGATACGGGTCACGCGGACGATGTCGACACCGATGCCCGCGATCACAGCGAGGCTCCCAGCACCGCGAGGTACTTCCTCACCGCGACATGCATGCCGAATTCGAGCGCATCCGCGGTCAGCGCATGGCCGATCGACACCTCGAGCAAGCCCGGCACGGCGGCCACGAAGGGCGGCAGATTGTCGAGGTTGAGGTCGTGACCGGCATTGACGCCGAGCCCGACAGCCTGGGCGGCGCGAGCGGCCGCCGCATAGCGGGCGACGAGACCGCCCCCGGCGGGCGTGCCGAAGCCGCTGGCATACGGCTCCGTGTAGAGCTCGACACGATCGGCGCCGATCGAGCGGGCAAGGACCATGGCATCCGGTTCCGGATCCATGAACAGGCTGATCCGGGTCCCGAGGGACTTCAGTTCAGCCACCAGCGGGGCCAGGCGTTCCCCGTCCCGGGCGAGATTCCAGCCGTGGTCCGACGTGGCCGCCGCGGGGTCGTCCGGTACCAACGTGCACTGCTGCGGCCGGGCCGCGCGCACGATGTCGAGGAACCCATGAAACGGGTTGCCTTCGATGTTGAATTCGATTGCCGGCGACTGCCTGAGCATCGCGGCCAGTTCGTGCACATCGGTCCGCCGGATGTGGCGCTCGTCGGGGCGCGGATGGACCGTGATGCCGTGCGCGCCGGCCGCGATGGCGATGTCGGCCATCCGCGTGATCGAGGGAATGCCGAGCGGCCGCGCATTGCGCACCAGCGCGATCTTGTTGAGGTTGACGCTGAGTCGGGTCATGTGGTGAATGAGCTTGCTAGACCTGCTGCAGTTCCTTGATCAACTGGCGCGTCTGCAGTTCGGGTTGGCCCAGATGGTGATGGATGAGGTGCCGCAGCAGGTGTTTGCTCTCGGCGGCGCTGACGGCATCGGCATAGTCGTCGCGGGCCATGTCGAGCAGCGTCTTGCCGCGCACGACGCAGGGGCCGTCCGCGTCGCCGCGTTGCGCAAGCAGTGCGCCGCGCTCGGGCTGATAACGGTAGCGCAGGTCCGCACGCAGCGGCTGGCCCGACCCGGCATCGCGCTCCAGGTCGAGAGCGTAGCCCAGTTCCATGAGCAACTGGCATTCGAAGCGGCGCAGCGCCGCCGCGTGGCCGCCCACCGGTGCCAGCGCGTGGATCGCCTGCTGATAGGCGTCGAACAACTGCTCGTGGGGATCCTCCCGGGCCAGCACCTTCATCAGCAGTTCGTTGAGGTAGAACCCGCACAACAGCGACACGCCGGACAACTGGGGAATGCCGCCCTGCCATTCCGCCGCATGCAGCAGCCGCAGCTCGCCCTTGCCCGACCATGTCACGTGCAGCGGCGCGAAGGCCATCAGCACTCCCCGCAACTGCGAATGCGGTCGCCGCGCCCCCTTTGCCACCGCGGCCACGCGGCCATGGCTGCGCGTGAACAGTTCGAGCACCAGGCTCGTCTCCTTCCAGGGACGGGAATGGAGCACGAATGCCGGGCGATTCAACTCGCGGCGGCGATCGTCGCTTCCTGCCCCCGCCTCGGCAATGCGCTCAGCCGTACCCATACTTGCGCAGCGCCTTGGGGTTGTCGGACCAATTCGCATCGACCTTGACCCACAGCTCCAGGAACACCTTGCCGTCGAACAGCCGCTCCATGTCGAGGCGCGCCTCGGTAGCGATGGTCTTGAGGCGGGCGCCGCCCGCGCCGATGATCATCGCCTTGTGGTTGGCGCGCCCGACGACGATCAGGCAGCCGATGCGCCGCATCGTGCCCTCGACCTCGAAGGTCTCGACCATGACGTTGGCGCCGTACGGAATCTCCTCGCCGGTCAGGCGGAAGATCTTCTCGCGCACGATCTCCGCGGCCAGGAAACGCTCGCTCCGGTCGGTGATCTGGTCGTCTTCATACATCGAGTCGCCGACCGGCAGCAGCGCTTGCACGGCCTCGATCAGCGCCGGACATTGGATTCCGGTCTGGGCGCTCAGCGGGACCACGGCCGCGAAGTCGCGTTGACCGCGCACGCGCTCGATGAACGGCAGCAGGGCCGCCTTGTCCGGCATGCGGTCGATCTTGTTGATGGCGAGCACCACTGGCAGGCTCACCGGCACCAGCCTCAGCACGGCGACATCGCGCTCGCCGAAGCGCCCGGCTTCGACCACCAGGACCACCACATCGACGCTGCCCAGGCTGTCGGTGACGTTGTGATTCAGGACGCGGTTGAGCGCACCGCCGAATGCCGTCTGGAACCCGGGGGTATCGACGAACACGAACTGCGCCGAAGGCGTGGTGAGGATGCCGTTGATCCGGTGGCGCGTGGTCTGGGCCTTGCGCGAGGTGATGCTCACCTTCTGTCCGATCAGCCGGTTCATGAGGGTGGACTTGCCGACGTTCGGGCGGCCGACGATGGCGATGAAGCCAGCGCGGTGCGGTTGGTCGCTCATGCGCCCGAGGCCATCAGCCGGTCGATCGCCGCACCGGCCGCGCTCTGCTCCGCGTGCCGCCGGCTGGTGCCACGCCCCGAGGTGACAATGCCGAGCGAGCCGATCCGACACTCGACCTCGAACTCCTGGCGATGGGCTTCGCCGTGAACGTGAGCCACCCGGTACTCGGGCAGGGCGAGCCTGCGACCCTGCAGCAGTTCCTGCAAGGTGGTCTTGGGATCCTTGCCATTGTCGACCGAGGCCATGGTCGCGAACGAGCCGCCGAAGACGCGTTCGATCGAGGCTTCGACCGCCGCATAGCCGCCATCGAGAAACACCGCGCCCAGGACTGCCTCGAGCGCATCGGCCAGGATCGACGGCCGCTCGGCGCCGCCGCTGCGCAACTCGCCCTCACCCAGCGCAAGCTGTTCCCCCAGTCCGAGGTCCCGCGCAAGCGCCGCGAGCGTGGTCTGGTTCACGAGGCTGGCGCGCAACCGCGACAGATCGCCTTCAGGGGCATCCGGCAGCCGCTGGTAGAGGGCATGGGCGATCACGCAGTTGAGCACGGCGTCGCCGACGAACTCCAGCCGTTCGTTGTTGGGGCGGCCGTGGCTGCGATGGGTGAGCGCCTGCCGCAGCAGCGACCGGTCGCTGAAGGCATGACCGATGGCCGCAGGCAGGTCGCGCGATATCGCGCCGGTCTGGCGATCAGGGTCCGCTGGTGGCCTCGAAGTCGAACAGCGCGCTGACGTTGTAGAACAGCGGCACCTTCTTCTGGTACGTGACGCTCACCACATAGTGGTCGCCGCTCTTCTCGACCTCGAGCTCCCGGCCGTTGACCGCGGTGATGTCGTCGATATCGGCGCGCTTGCCGAAGTTGCCCTGGATCTCCTTCACGCTGCCGCCCTGCGCGGCCACCGCCTTGATGTTCTTCACGATCGTGAAGTACTCGGTATAGGCGGGCACCACCTTCATCGCGAGCAGCGCCAGGAAGATCAGTGCCCCGCTGGTCAGGAGCAGGCCGATGATGCTCAGGCCCCGTTGCCGTGTGCGTACCCCAGCCATCAGTCGATCCTCGTGCCGATGCGTTTAAGTTCGCCGAAATTGAACCAGATCAGGAACGCCTTGCCAACGACGTTCGCATCCGGGACGAAGCCCCAGTAGCGGCTGTCGCTGCTCGAATCCCGGTTGTCGCCCATCATGAAATAGTGTCCAACCGGCACCTTGCAGGTGAAACCGGATTCATTGTATTCGCAGTTTTCCCGGTTTGGAAACGCCCGTACCCCGCCGAGTTGAACCGGCGGCGAGTCGAGGTTGACGATGATCGAATGTTCGTGCGTGCCGAGGGTCTCGCGGAAGCGCTTGGCGCTCACGTAGTTGAGGCCGCCTTCAAGGTAGTTGTAGTCGACGTCGGGCTGTACCACCAGCACATCCCCGTTCACCGTGAGGCGCTTGTTGCGGTAGACGACGATGTCGCCCGGGGTGCCGACCACGCGCTTGATGTAGTCGAGCGACGGATTCTCCGGGTAACGGAACACCATGACATCACCGCGCTGCGGCGTGTTCAACGGGATGATCTTGGTGTTGAGCACCGGCACCCGGATGCCGTAGGTGAACTTGTTGACGAGGATGAAATCGCCTACCAGCAAAGTCGGGATCATCGAGCCCGACGGAATCTTGAACGGCTCGACCAGGAACGAGCGCAGCAGGAACACCACCAGGATGACCGGGAAGAAGCTCTTCGGATACTCGATCCACCACGGCTCGTGGCTTTGCGGATCGCGCTTGCGGCGCAAGACGAACTTGTCCAGCAACCAGACGCCACCCGTCACGACGAGCAGCACGAACATGATCAGAGCGAAGTTCATGGACAGGGGAGAGTTGTGCGGCGGCTACTTGCCGTCGATCTGGAGGATCGCAAGAAAGGCTTCCTGGGGAATCTCGACGTTGCCGACCTGCTTCATGCGCTTCTTGCCGGCCTTCTGCTTTTCCAGGAGCTTCTTCTTGCGGGTGATGTCGCCGCCGTAGCACTTGGCGAGGACGTTCTTGCGCAGCGCCTTGATGGTCTCGCGCGCCACGATGTGCGCCCCGATCGCCGCCTGGATCGCGATGTCGAACATCTGCCGCGGAATGAGGGTGCGCATGCGGGCCGCGAGATCGCGGCCGCGGTACAGCGAGCTCGACCGG
>JAYTTO010000392.1:0-2754 GCA_043744975.1 Betaproteobacteria bacterium
GTGCTGTCGGTCCAGAGGTTGTCGCCGGGACGGAAGGCGTTGTCCCAGTCCGGACCCGGATTGGCCGTACCCCACACGATGAGATTGAGCTCCGGATCGTAGGAGCCCGTGACCCAGGTCGTGCCGCCGCCGGTCTTCCAGGCGCCGTAGCTGTCTTTCCACGAATCGTGGCCGGGTTCGCCGGGCCCCGGAATCGTGTAGGTGCGCCAGCGGCGCTTGCCTGTCTTCATGTCGAGCGCTTCGATCCAGCCGCGCACGCCGAACTCGGCGCCAGCCATGCCGGTGACCACCATGTCCTTGACGATCAGCGGCGCGCCGGTGAAGACCTCGGCATTGCCGGGATCGGCCACCTGCACTTCCCAGATCTTGGTGCCGTCGGTCTTGTTCAGCGCCAGGACACGGCCGTCGATGACGATGGAGATCACCATGTTGCCTGCCAGGACGGCGCCGCGATTGTTGATGCCGCAGCAGGTCACTGTGGTCGCGTAGTCGCGATCGGGTGAGGGGTCGTATTTCCACACCTGGCGTGGCACGCCGCCGCGCACGTCGAGCTTGGTGACCACGCCCCATCCGGTGGTCAGGTAGAGGAAGCCGTCTTCTGCGACCGGTGTGCCCTCCAGGCCGGCGAAGGGAAACACCACGAGGTCCTTGCCGCCGCCCTGGGTGCCGCCCATGGCCCAGGTGAAGGCCACCTTCAGGTTCTTGACGTTCGACTTGTTGATCTGATCGAGGCCCGAGAACCGGTGAGCTTCGTAGTTGCCGTGGTGGTTCAGCCAGTTCTGCGGTTCACGTTCGCTGTTGATCAGACGATCGCTGGTGACGTCCGCGGCGAATGCCGTCATCGAGAACGCTGCCGCTGCCAATGCGGCACCGAGTCCCGCCATCGAGTTGCGAGAAGTTATTTTCATGTCCCCTCCTTGCGACGATTGAAATACCGAGGCGGCGCTCCCGGTAGCAGCGCTCATACGGCAGCGCTTCTTCCCCATCCAGCCCGCCGCGGCCGAGTGTACTGCGATCCCAAGCCATTGCAATATGCCGGGCACGCTTTTTTCGCGTGTCGATTGCGGTGCCAACGGCGCTCGTTTCGCGGTGCACCATAACGGCGTTTCCATTGGCTGCGGAGGCGTCGCAACGCGGCATGTCGGCGTATTTGTTTCGCATGTGCAGCAACAAGCCCGAGGTGGCCGGCCGCAGCCGTTGCCACCCGCACCACAGGGTGTCGGTGTCGGCTCAGGCGGCCAGCCGGAAATCGGCGAAACGGCGCATGGTGGTCTCCCTCGGTGGCGATGTGACCGAAAAATTTTAGCGCGAACTTCCACGGCGGCAGGCCTGGGCCTTAGCTACACTCACGTGGTGCGGCCGTCGATTCGCCGCTGCAGAACGACAATGACGGACCCTGGCGGGAAACGCACCCGGGACCGGGTGCCACGATTTCAGGGGAAGGGAACATGAAGCGACTCGCCGTGCTGATGGGATTGGGAGCGATCGGGTTGCTGGCCGTCGAATCCCGTGCGGTCGAACCCGCGGCGCCACCGCCCTGGGCCTACGCGGTCAATCCGCCAGGCATGAAGCCGGTGCCCGACGACGGCACGCCGTTGCGGGTGCCGGGCAGCGCGAAGACCTTCACGCTGACGCAACTGCGGGATCTCCTCAACGTTCCGGACTGGCACCCCGACGATCATCCGCCGATGCCCGACAGCGTCGGGCACGGCGCGCGACCGGGGGCGTTTGCCTGCGGTTTCTGCCATCTGCCCAACGGACTCGGCCGGCCGGAGAACGCCAGCCTTGCGGGGTTGCCGGCGGAATACATCGTGCGGCAGGTGGTGGCGTTTCGCAGCGGGGAACGCAAGAGCGCGGAGCCTCGATCGCTGCCGACCAACCTCATGGTCGGGGTGGCGAAGACCGCCACCGACGACGAGGTGCGCACGGCCGCGGAGTACTTCGCGGCGTTGCCGATGCGCCAATGGATCCGTGTCGTCGAAACCGACACCGTGCCCAAGACCCGTGTCGGCGGCTGGATGCTGGTGGCCTCCGAGCCGGCCCAGACCGAGTCCATCGGGCAGCGGATCATCGAGATGCCGGAGGATCTGGAGCGTACCGAGCGGCGCGATTCGACGTCGGGTTTCGTTGCCTATGTGCCCACGGGCAGCCGCGCGCGCGGCGAGGCGCTGGTCACGACCGGTGCGGCAGGCAGGACCACGCCTTGCGGCATCTGTCACGGCACGGACCTGCGCGGACTCGGCCCGGTGCCGTCACTGGCCGGGCGTTCGCCGAGCTATATCGTGCGGCAGTTGCACGACATGCGGCGCGGGCTGCGCGGCGGCGCCTGGACCGATCTGATGAAGGCTGTCGTGGCCCCGTTGACCGACGACGACATCGTCGCCATCGCTGCCTACACGGCGTCGCGGGCGCCGTGAACGTAGGCCCCGGGCAGGACGGGCGAGGCGATCGCCCCTGACGCGAGTTGCCTCACTCGAGCGCGGTGCTGTTCTCGAGGGCCGAAAGCGGCACAGCCTCGACGCCGTCACCAAGTGAGTATCGGTGGCGACCCGGGTACACGACATACAGCGCTTCCAGACTCAGGTCGGACATCGCGATGCGCATCGATGCCGTCAGCTTCGGTGCGTCTGCCCGCTTGAACTCCACCCCAACGCGCCGCCCGTTCCTGGTCATCAACAGGTCGAGTTCGGCGCCGGCGTGGGTGGCCCAGAAATAGGCCTCGTCCGGTTGGGTCAATCGCAGCACCTGTTCGAG
>JAYTTO010000393.1:0-10515 GCA_043744975.1 Betaproteobacteria bacterium
CGCCGCTGCCCGCGGGCGAACTGCGCGAACGCGCCGTTACCGTCAAATCGGGCGGCGCAGTCCCGAACCATTCCTTGGCGTCTTTCCTGTCCATCGCCACCTGCATCAACTCGCCGACCTTGACGCCGGTAAAGATCAGGTTGTCCCTGATCTGCGATTCGGTGAGCCCCAGGTCCTGCAGCCGGTTGTAACGCATGTAGCCGGCGCTATGGCAGTTCAGGCAGTAGTTGACGAACAGCTTGGCGCCGTTCTGCAATGAAGCTATATCATGCGAATTGATCGGCGCCGTTTGCAGGCGCACGCCTTCCGACGCCAGCGCGGCAGATGGCGCAAGCGCATTCAGCAACACTGCAGCAGCTGCGATGCGTACGCAACTGCGGATGGACTTGCCGATGACGGCGCTCACCATGTCAGCCTCGCAGGCTCCGGTTTGCACTCATCGAGCGTCGAATACCACGGCATCAGGATGAAGAACAGGAAATATATCGCCGTGCAGATGCGTGCGGCGACGGTCGCGCGGTCGGCATTGCCGAGCCAGGCGCCGAATTGCCCCCACACGTTGGTCGGCTCGGTGCCGAGATAACCGAGCAGCAGGAACACCACCACGAAGATCGCCAGCGCGCCCTTGAATACGGGTCCCTTGTAACGGATCGACTTGACCGGGCTGCGGTCGAGCCATGGCAGCAGGAACAGGATCATCGTCGACAGCCCCATCGCCAGCACGCCGGGAAACTGCGAATTGAAGAGCGGCGGTATCGCGCGCAGGATCGAGTAGTACGGCGTGAAATACCAGACCGGCGCATTATGCGGCGGCGTCTTCAGCGGATCGGCCGGAATGAAGTTGTTGTACTCGAGAAAGTAACCGCCCATTTCCGGCAGAAAGAACATGATCACCGAAAACACGATCAGGAATACCACGACGCCCAGGGCGTCCTTGATCGAGTAGTACGGGTGCGAATAGATGCCGTCGAGCGGCAGGCCGGTTTGCGGGTCCTTGGGCTGCTGCTTGATTTCGACGCCGTCGGGATTGTTCGACCCGACTTCATGCAGCGCAGTCAGGTGCGCGGCCACGAGGCCCAGCAGCACCAGCGGGATCGCGATGACGTGGAACGCGAAGAAGCGGTTCAGCGTCGCGTCCGACACCACGTAGTCCCCGCGTATCCAGATCGACAGGTCTTCGCCGATAAACGGCACCGCGCCGAACAGGTTGATGATCACCTGTGCCCCCCAGTACGACATCTGGCCCCACGGCAGGAGATAGCCGAAAAACGCCTCGGCCATCAGGCACAGGTAGATCAGCATGCCGAATATCCACAAGAGCTCGCGCGGCTTGCGGTACGAACCGTAGAGGAGGCCGCGGAACATGTGCAAATACACGCATACGAAGAATGCCGACGCGCCGGTCGAATGCATGTAGCGAATCAACCAGCCGCCCCACACGTCGCGCATGATGTACTCGACCGATGCAAACGCCTGCGCCGCGTCCGGCTTGTAGTTCATGGTGAGGAAGATGCCGGTGACTATCTGCAGCACCAGCACGAAGGCCGACAGCGAGCCGAAGTAATACCAGAAGTTGAAGTTTTTCGGTGCGACGTATTTGCCCCACTGCTCTTCCCACATTTTGATCAGGGGAAAGCGCGCGTCGACCCAGGTCAGCAGCCCGCTGATGGCTCCGCTGAGCGGCCCGGCGCAGGTAATCGTGACAGGTTGTTTTTCCACGGCGGCCATGTTTATCTACGCTCCCTTGGAGTCGTCGCCTATGATGATCTTGGTGTCGCCCACGAATTTGTACGGCGGCACCTTCAGGTTTACCGGCGCGGGGGAACCTTCGAACACGCGCCCGGCAAAGTCGAATTTGGAACCGTGGCAGGGGCAAAAGAACCCGCCGGTCCATGCCTGCCCCATGTCAGCCTTGGCTTCGACCGACTTGACCTGCGGTGAGCAGCCCAGATGCGAGCACACGCCTTCCATCACGACGATTTCCGGCTTGATCGAACGATATTCGTTTTTTGCATATTCGGGCTGCATCGGCACTTCCGACTTCGGGTCGGACACGCGGCTGTCGTTCTGCTTTATGCCGTCGAGCATTTCCTTCGTGCGGTTTATGATAAACACCGGTTTGCCGCGCCATTCGACGATTTGCATTTCGCCGGGCGCCAGTTTGCTGATGTCGACCT
This sequence comes from Betaproteobacteria bacterium, assembly GCA_043744975.1. GTDB lineage: Bacteria > Pseudomonadota > Gammaproteobacteria > Burkholderiales. The sequence continues at coordinate 2,178 of JAYTTO010000393.1, forward strand.
CGGTCGGCGCGCCGGCGGCCTTCGCGCGCTCGGACGGAAACATGCTGCCGGCGAACGGCACGGCCGTTGCCACGGCGGCAACGCCGCCTACGACACCTGTCGCGGCCATCAGAAAACCGCGTTTACTCGCATCCACTTCCTGGTCAGACATGGAATTCCCCGCTGGCGATTTGACAAAAATGGGTTATTTTAGCGAATTCCGCGCAAGAACTTAAGCAAAACATGAAAATACCCTGTGACTTCAGGTAATTGCAGTGGGCTTGCCCGCCCTGGAATCGCCTCGCCAGCGGCTAAACGGGGTTGGGGATATCGACGAATTCGTGCGCGATGCCGAAGCGCGCGGCCAGGTGTTCACCGAGCGCGCGAACGCCATACCGCTCGGTGGCATGATGACCGGCCGCGATATAAGCGACGGCCGACTCGCGCGCGAGATGCACCGTCTGTTCGGAAATTTCGCCCGAGATATAGGCGTCGACGCCGAGACGCACGGCGTCCTCCAGGTAACCCTGCGCGGCGCCGCTGCACCACGCCACGCGGCGCACGAGTTTTGTCCCGTCACCGATGGTCTGCGGCTCGCGTCCCAGGCGCTGCGCGCAACGGCGCGCAAGTTCGTCCACCGTCAGCGGTTCGCTGAATGCGCCGTGGGCGGCTATGTCCTGTTCGCCGAATCTGCCTGCGTACGGCAAATCGAGGACTTGCGCGAGCTGGATATTGTTGCCGATTTCGGCATGCGCATCGAGCGGCAGGTGAAATGCAAAGAGATTGAGGTCGTTCTTCAACAGCAGCGCGATGCGCGCCCGCCGGGTACCGGTCATGCGCGGGTCCTCGCCACGCCAGAAATAGCCGTGATGCACGAGCACTGCGTCGGCGCCACGCGCGAGGGCGGCGCGCAAAAGTGCGGCCGACGCGGTAACGCCGGTCACCAGCGTGCGGACTTCGGCGCGCCCTTCCACCTGCAGCCCGTTTGGGCAATAATCACGAAAACGGGCAACGTCCAGATACTGATCGAGATAAGTCTCCAGTGCGGCGCGTTGCATAATCAACCTGTCGATGCCATCGCGCATTCTAACCTGACGCCCCCGCGAGTACCATGCGCAGACTCTGGCTTATCTTCGCCCAGACCACCACCATTTGCCTGGGCATTCTGTTCGTGATTTCGACGCTGCGCCCCGATTTGCTGGCGTGGGGCACGCGCCCCGGGGTCGACGTGGTAACGACGCGGGAGACGCCGGTGGAGGCGCCGGCCCGGCGCATAAACTCGTTTGCCGACGCGGCGCGCAAAGCGATGCCCACGGTGGTCAACATCTACACCAGCAAGGAAACGAAAGTTCAGCGCCATCCGTTCATGGACGACCCGGTGTTCCGCTATTTTTTCGGCGAGCAGTTCGACGCGCAGACGCGGCGCAGTTTAAGCCTGGGCTCGGGCGTCATCGTCAGCGACAAAGGCTACATCCTCACGAACCACCACGTCGTCGAGGCAGCGGACGAGATCGAGGTTGCGCTCGCGGACGCGCGCCGCGCGGCGGCGCGCGTGGTCGGCAGCGACCCGGAAACCGATCTCGCCGTTTTGAAAGTCGATCTGAAAAACGTGCCGGCGGCGACGTTCGCGCAGTCGGAGCAGGCGCGCGTCGGCGACATCGTGCTCGCGATCGGCAATCCGTTCGGCGTCGGCCAGACCGTGACCATGGGGATCGTCAGCGCACTGGGGCGCAGCCACCTCAACATCAACACGTTCGAGAACTTCATTCAGACCGACGCCGCCATCAACCCCGGAAACTCGGGCGGCGCGCTGGTCGATTCGAACGGCAACCTGGTGGGTATCAACAGCGCGATTTTCTCGCGCTCGGGGGGCAGTCTCGGCATCGGATTCGCGATTCCGGTGAGCATCTCCCGACAGGTGCTCGACCAGATCATCGCCACGGGATCGGTCACGCGCGGGTGGATCGGCGTCGAGGTCCAGGATCTCACGCCCGAACTCGCCGAGTCGTTCAAGCTGCCGGATATCCACGGCACGCTGATCGCGAGCGTGCTCCGGGGTTCTCCCGCCGATCGCGCCGGCATCAAGGCCGGGGACATTCTTGTCGCGGTCGAGAGCAAGCAGGTCGTCGATTCGTCGTCGATGCTGAACCTGATCGCGGCGCTGCAACCGGCCAAGCCGGCATCGCTCAAGGTGGTCAGGGGCGGCAACAGCGTCGAGGTCCGCGTGATCGTCGGCAAGCGCCCGACGCCGGCCAAGCGCGAACCCGCTGAGTAACGGCGCCACGCCCTATTGTGTCGGACCGCAGGTTCAGGCGGATCGGTTCAGGCGTCTACACCCGGGGCTGGGCATGGAGGACGCGCTGCAGCCGGCACGCGTCAAACCCCGGAACCGGCGGACGTTTTTCCGGACTTCGGTTTGCTGATGATCGCCGCAACGATGATTCCACTCTCGTACAGAACCAGAAGCGGCACCGCCAGCATCACCTGGGACAGGACGTCGGGCGGCGTGACCACCGCGGCGACGATGAAGGCCCCGACGATTACATACGGCCGGATCTCTCTCAGCTTGGCCACCGACACGAACCCCATCCGCACCAGCAGAATCACCACGATCGGCACCTCGAAGGTGACGCCAAACGCGATGAACATACCGGTGACAAAGTTGAAATAGTTCTCGATGTCCGGCGCCACCGTGATGCTCGACGGCGCGATGCTGTAGATGAACTTGAACACCACACCGAACACGAAAAAATAGCAGAACGCCACACCGGCAAAGAACAGCAGCGTGCTGGCCGTCACGAGGGGCAGGACGAACTTCTTCTCGTGCAGGTACAGCCCGGGAGCGACGAACGCCCACACCTGGTACAGGAGGTAGGGCAGTGCGATCGCGACGGCGGCGAGAAGAGCCACCTTGACCGGAATCAGGAACGGCGTCGTGACGCCGGTCGCCAGCATCCGGGTGCCTTCCGGGAGCGCCCGCATCATTGGGTGAGCAAACAGGTCGAACAGGTTCGACGACCACGGAAACAGGCATACGAACACGATGATCACCGCGATCAGCATCCGTACCAGGCGATCGCGCAACTCCACCAGATGGGAGAGAAAAGAGTCGGATTCGCTCATGCGAGGATTCTGCGGAAGGCAGCCAGGGTGTTCGGTGCGACGAGCGGCTGACGCCGCTCAGGAAACGTGCGCGCCAGAGGTCTGACGATCCGATCCCGCGACAGGCTCGGCGGCATTGCCGAGGCCGAGTTCCAGTTGCGGGGAAGGCTCGACCGCCAGGGATGCATCAGCGGCAGGCGCAACGACCGGTTCGGCCGCTGCGGCGGTCTCGGCAGCCGCTCCCGTCAGCCCGAAATGCAGCATCGGATTGGACAGGCGGTTGAACTCCTCCTCGGTCTTGCGCAGCTCCTGCTGGATATCGTTGGTGTGCTCGTTCATGGCCTGCTGCATGGAACTGGCCGCTTCCTGCACGGAATTCTTGAGATCGCGCAGTTCGGAGGCCTCCATCTCGCGGCTGATGTCGGCCTTCACGTCGTTGACGTAGCGCTGCATGCGGCCGAACAGATGACCGGCCGTGCGCGCCACCTTGGGCAGCCGCTCGGGGCCGATCACAACCAGCGCGACCACGCCGATCACGACCATCTCGGAGAATCCGATATCGAACACGGCGATCGCCGGAACCGGTGGATCGCGCGATCAGGACTTGGCCTTTGCCTTGACCTCGGCGTCGATGGTCTGGCCACCGGCGACCGCCTCGAGCTTTCCCGAGGTCGATTCGTCGGTCTTCATGCCGTCCTTGAATCCCTTGACCGCGCCGCCCAGGTCCTGGCCGATGTTCCGGAGTTTCTTGGTACCGAAGATCATGACGACGACCAGCAATACGATCAGCCAGTGCCAGATGCTGAAGCTACCCATTTCGTTCTCCTGAGGTGTTGCAAATGCGCCCTACTCGGGGCGCGCGATCATGCCGGGCAACGGAACCGGTCCGCCGAGTACGTGAAGATGCAGGTGATGGACGTCCTGCCTGCCGACCCGTCCGGCATTGCAGATGACGCGAAACCCGTCGGTCGACCCCTCCTGCCCTGCCAGCGTGGCGACGATTCCCATCATGCGCCCCAGCACCGGGTTGTGGCGCGGTTCGAGAACCGCCATCGACTCGACATGCTCCTTGGGAATCACGAGAAAATGCACCGGGGCAATCGGATGGATGTCGTGGAATGCCAGCAGTTCATGGTCCTCGTAAATCTTGCGGCTCGGTATCTCGCCTCTGACGATGCGACAGAAAATGCAGTTCTCGGCATTCATGCGGTTCCTCGACGACAGCCACGCTAGCGGGGGAGGCCGTTTCGGGAAGCCTTCTCGTCCAGGCCGGAGAAGCCCTCGCGCCGGCTCAACTCGGCCAGCACATCATCAGGACGCAGGCCGAGATGCACCAGCATCACCACACAATGGAACCAGAGATCAGCGGTCTCCCTGACGGCCTGGAGTTTATCACCACCCTTCGCGGCCAGAACGGTCTCGGTCGCCTCCTCGCCGATCTTCTTGAGGATGGCGTCGGTGCCCTTGGCGAACAGCATCGCCGCATAGGAACTCGACGGATCGGCGTTCTTCCGGGCCTCCAGCGTGTCCGCAATGCGTCCCAGGACCGCCGCGGCCCGCAATGCGACCTCTTCAGGGGTGATCTCAGCGTCCATACAACAGTTCCGGATCGGTCACGACCGGATCAACGGTGCGCCATTCGCCATCGTCCAGGCGCCGGAAGAAGCAGCTCTCGCGCCCGGTATGGCAGGCGATGCCCCGGCCCTGGTCGACCCGCAGCAGCACGACGTCCCCGTCGCAATCGAGCCGGATCTCGCGCACGGCCTGAACGTTGCCGGACTCTTCGCCCTTGTGCCACAGGCGGCCGCGCGAGCGCGACCAGTAGTGCGCCTCGCCGGTCGTCACGGTGCGCTCCAGCGCCTCACGGTTCATGAAGGCAAACATCAGCACCCGGCCGGAGGCAGCGTCCTGGGCGATCGCGGCCACCAGACCGGCGTCGGTCCAGCGGACCTCGTCCGTCCAGTCGGTCACAGCCGGACCTCGACACGGTGCTCCGCCAGGTAGCGCTTCGCCGCGCCGACGGTATGCTCGCCATAATGGAAGATGCTCGCCGCAAGCACGGCGTCCGCCAGACCGAGAATAACCCCATCGACCAGATGTTGCAGGTTGCCGACGCCACCGCTCGCGATCACCGGGATCTCGAGCGCGTTCGAGAAGGCACGGGTGAGTTCGAGATCGAACCCCTCGCGCGTCCCGTCGCGGTCCATGCTGGTAAGCAGGATCTCCCCCGCGCCGGCGGCCTGCATGCGCAGGCCCCACTCGATGGCATCCAGGCCGGTCGCGTGCCGGCCCCCGTGGGTATAGACCTCCCAGGCCGGGGACGACGATCCGGGCACCCGCTTCGCGTCGACCGCGACGACGATGCACTGGGAGCCGAAGTGGTCAGCCGCCTCCTGCACGAACGCCGGGTTCTGCACCGCGGCCGTGTTGATGCTCGCCTTGTCGGCGCCGGCATTGAGCAGGCGCCGGATGTCGGCGACGGAACGGACGCCGCCGCCGACGGTCAGCGGGATGAAGACCTGGGCAGCCACCGCCTCGACCACCTGGAGCATGGTGTCACGGCCGTCGGAACTGGCGGTGATGTCGAGGAAGGTGAGTTCGTCCGCGCCCTGGTCGTCGTAGCGCCGTGCGATCTCGACCGGGTCACCGGCGTCGCGCAGGCCGCCGAAGTTGATGCCCTTGACCACGCGTCCATTGGTGACGTCGAGACAGGGAATGATCCGCGTAGCGAGGCCCATGAGGCAGCTACGGACGGAGCTCGTCGGCAAACTTCTGCGCGGCGCCGAAGTCGAGCGTCCCTTCGTACAGGGCGCGGCCGGTGATCGCACCGGTGACACCCTCGGGCTCGACTTCGCACAGGCGCCGGACGTCGTCGAGATTGGTGATGCCGCCGCTCGCGATCACCGGCACCGACAGCGCCTTGGCCAGCGCGAGGGTCGCGTCGATGTTGACCCCGGACAGCATGCCGTCGCGGCCGATGTCGGTGTAGATAATCGCTTCCACGCCGTAATCCTGGAACTTGAGCGCAAGGTCGAGCACGTCGTGGCCGGTCATCTTCGACCAGCCGTCCACGGCAACCTTGCCGTCGCGGGCGTCGAGTCCGACCATGATGTGGCCGGGAAACGCGTAGCACGCGTCGTGCAGGAACCCGGGTGTCTTCACCGCCGCGGTGCCGATGATGACGTAGGCGATGCCGTCGTCGAGATAGCGCTCGATGGTGTCGAGATCGCGGATGCCGCCGCCCAACTGCACCGGAATCTTGTCGCCGAGCGCGCTGATGATCGCCTTGACCGCCGGTTCGTTGCGGGGCTTGCCCGCGAAGGCGCCGTTCAGGTCGACCAGATGCAACCGCCGTGCCCCCAGCTTGAGCCAATGCGCGGCCATGGCCCCGGGGTCTTCGGAAAACACGGTCGCCTGATCCATGGCGCCCTGCTTGAGGCGGACGCAGTGGCCGTCCTTCAGATCGATCGCGGGAATGATGAGCATGGTGGCAGCGGCGGTTCGGCGTGCGCGGTTGCACGCCCGGGGCGGAGGATGGGCTTAGGTCGTTACTCGCAGGGCATTGCGTTCAAGCCGGTGGCGACCGCCTCTTCCGGTGCGGTGAACCGACCGTTCCAGTCCACGAAATTGGCCAGCAGCCGCAGACCGGCCGCATGGCTCTTCTCCGGGTGAAACTGTACCGCGAACAGACTGGCCTTGGCCACAGCGCTCGTGAACGCCGTCGGATACGCCGTCGCACCTGCCGTGACGGCGACGTCGGCAGGTTCGACGAAATAACTGTGCACGAAGTAGAAGCGGGCATCGGTAGGGATTCCCGCCCACAGGGGATGGTCAAGCACCTGCCGTACCCGGTTCCAGCCCATGTGCGGGACCTTGAGTCTGCGTCCCTCGGCGTCGGTCATGCCGCCGGTCGGAAACCGGCGCACGCGCCCGGCAAGGATGCCCAGCCCGGGCGTATCGCCCTCCTCGCTGCGGTCGAACAGCATCTGCAGGCCGATACAAATGCCCAGGAACGGCTTCTCGCGCGCAGCCTCGAGGACGACGCCGCGGAGTCCGCGGGCGTCGAGTTCCCGCATACAGTCCGGCATCGCTCCCTGGCCGGGGAACACCACCCGCTCGGCCATCGCCACACGGGTGGGGTCGCTCGTGACGTCCACGTCGGCGCCCGGCGCGACGTGTTCGATCGCTTTCGCGACCGAACGCAGGTTGCCCATTCCATAGTCGATGACGGCGATGTGCATCAGCCCGGCCCGGTCAGAGCACTCCCTTGGTCGATGGCGTGGTCCCGGCGGCCCGCGGGTCGCGCTCGACCGCCATCCGCAATGCGCGGCCGAACGCCTTGAAGGCGGTTTCGGCCTGGTGGTGAGCGTTCCGGCCCTTGAGGCAATCGATGTGCAGGGTGACCAGGGCATGATTGACGAACCCCTGGAAAAATTCGTGCACGAGCTCGGTTTCGAGCCCCCCGATCATGGCGCGGGTGAAGGCGATGTCGAGTTCGAGCCCAGGCCGGCCCGACAGGTCGATGACCACGCGCGCGAGCGCCTCGTCGAGCGGGACATAGGCATGGCCGTAACGGCGGATTCCCTTGCGGTCGCCGACAGCGAGGCGGAATGCCTGGCCCAGGGTGATCCCGACATCCTCGACGGTGTGGTGGCCGTCGATGTGCAGGTCGCCCACGGCCTCCACCTCGAGATCGAACAGCCCGTGCCGCGCAATCTGGTCGAGCATGTGGTCGAAGAAGCCGATGCCGGTGGCGAGCAGCGCCTTGCCCGTGCCGTCGAGGTTCAGGCCGACGCGAATCTGCGTCTCGTTGGTGTTGCGCGTGACCTCGACCTGGCGGGCGGCGGGCGTCACAAGGGCGGGGGCATTCATCACAGGCTCGCTTTCAGGGCGTCGATCATCTGCGTATTCTCATCGGGCGTGCCGACCGTCAGGCGAATGCAGTTCGCGAGCAAGGGGTGCATGGCCGACACGTTCTTGACGAGCACGCCGCGCGAGCGCATGCCCGCGAAGCAGGCGGCCGCGTCGGGCACGCGCACGAGGATCATGTTGGCTTCGCTGGGGAAGGCGTGTACCGCAGGCAGCGCTTGCAGCGCCAGCTGCAGGCGGCCACGCTCGGCCCGCAACAGCGTGGCCTGCGCGGCGTATTCATCGGCGTGTTCGAGGGCGAAGAGCCCGGCCTCGGCATTCAGCGCACTGATGTTGTAAGGCGGGCGCACCTTGTTGATCTCGTCGATCAACGCGGCCGCGCCGACCA